>RGWK01000070.1 GCA_010029775.1 Gammaproteobacteria bacterium | reverse complement strand
CGCCACTGGCCAGCAGTGCATCATGGAATTGGCGCAGGTCGAAGCGTGGGCCGAGCTCGCGCGCGGCCTCCGCCCGCAGGCTCTGGATGCGCAGCTGACCGATCTTGTAGGCGAGCGCCTGGCCTGGCCAGGAGATGTAGCGGTCGATTTCATTGACGATGTCCGCCTCGGTCTTGGCGGCATTGTCCTTGAAAAAATCGATTGCCTGCTGACGACTCCAGCCCTTGGCGTGCATGCCGGTGTCGACGACGAGCCGTACGGCACGCCACATGTCATAGGTCAGTTGACCGAACTTCGAGTAGGGGTCTTGGTAAAGACCCAGTTCTTCGCCGAGGCTCTCCGAGTACAGCGCCCAGCCTTCGATGTAGGCGGTGTAGCCGGCGTTGCGACGAAAGTCGGGCATACCCGCCTGCTCCATGGCGAGCGCAATCTGCAGATGATGGCCCGGTACGGCCTCGTGCACCGAGAGCACTTCCATCTCGTACTTCGGCCGTACCTCGGGTCGATACAGGTTGACGTAGTAGTAGCCAGGTCGCGTGCCGTCGGCCGCCGGACCCTGGTAGTACGCCGTGGTCGTGTTCGGTGCGCTGGTCGCGGGGATGGGCCGAACGCCGTAGGGCGTACGCGGCAGCGTGCCAAAGAGCCGTACAAGATTGGGATCGATACGCTTGGAGACCGCGAGATACCCCTCGAACAGTTCCTGCCCCGTCTTGTAGTAGAACTGCGGATCGGTGCGCAGGAACACGAAAAATTCCTGCAGGCTGCCCTTGAAGCCGACCTGATCCTTGATCTTCTCCATCTCGGCGCGGATGCGAGCCACTTCGGCCAGACCGATGGCGTGGATCTGATCCGCCGTCAGGGCGCTGCTCGTGGTGTGGTAGGCGATCCGCTCGCGATAAAACGCCGCGCCATCCGGCGTGTCGTTGATGCCCACTGTGTTGCGCGTCGCCGGCAGGTAGCGCTCGTTGAACGCCTTGCTCAGCCGGGTGTAGGCGGGCAGCACGGTACGCTCGATGGCGGCACGTCCCGCAGCGGTGAGGCGTGCGCGATCGGCAGCGCCAATGCTCTCCGGGAAGCGCTTGAACGGCGCATAGAACGGACTTTGCTCGGCGCTCGCCACGGTCTGCAGGGCGAGTTGCGGCGGCACGCGCTGCATGATGGCGCGCGGCTGGGTCCGCTTTTCGCGCACCGCCTGCTCGAGCAGGGCGATGTGCTGGTCGACCAGCGTGCCGACCTTGTCGAGGCGGGCAATCCAATCCTCGTAATCCTTGACGGTGGAGAAACTCAGCAGTTCGGTGACCTCGGAGAGGGTCTGGATGCCGCCCTGGTGATTGATCTGATAGAGCCAAGGTTTGAACGCGGCCGTGGCGATTCGCTGCTCGTATTCGCGGGCGAACAGGTCGTAGTTGAGTTGGTCGGCACTCGAGAGCTCACTGCGGGCGATCGAGCGCAGCGCCGCGAGTGTGTCGCGATCGTGCTGCTGCCGGCTCGCAATCCCCGCTGCCGACAGATCCGGCCAGCGATCGTTGTAGCGATTGTCGCCCAGGTAGTTCGCGGTGAGCGGATCGGCCGCGAGTTCCTTCTGCCAGCTGTCACGGAACAGCGCATGCAGTCGTTCGGTGGCGCCGGCGGCGGCTGCACCGGCTGCGACCGCCGGCTGAGCGGTGCCAAGTGCGAGCAGCGCACAGAGCAGGGCGAGTGCACCCGCGCGCCAGTGTGACGGGGAAGCACCGCTATACGCGGGCCGAGGTTTGCGGCTGGCTGCAATGTTCATGACTCGACAGTCTAACCAAGGTGCCGCGACGACTGGTATCATCCCAACCGTTCGCGCATTCCGACCTTGCCGAAGAGTGCTGCAGACCTGCTCGTCGGGTCACGCAGCCGCCGAAGGCGCAAGTTTCCGCCCGGAAACGCTCAGGCAAATAAACGGGGGGTCGCAGGCGAACTCTGGAGAGCGATTCCTCGCGGCGTGCCGCGGCGGAATCCACCGAAGGGGAGCGGTCCGCGCCAGCGGGCCCGATCTCTCAGGTCCAAGGACAGAGGGGCGGCAGGGGCATGGGGCTCCTGCCGCCTTTTTTATTGGCCTTGCGGAAGGTCCGGTGCAACTCCTTAGGGGGCACATGGGACGCAAGACAGTTCTCCACGACCTGCATGGGGCGCTCGGCGCGCGCATGGTCGATTTCGGCGGCTGGGACATGCCGGTCAACTACGGATCGCAGATCGAGGAGCACCATCGCGTGCGCCGTGACGCGGGCGTGTTCGATGTCTCGCACATGTGTGTCATCGATCTGCGTGGACCCGGCGTGCGGGCCTTTCTGTCGCGGCTGCTCGCCAACGACGTCGGCAAGCTCTGGAAGAGTGGCAAGGCCCTCTACAGTTGCATGCTCAACGAGGCGGGCGGGGTGATTGACGATCTCATCGTCTATTACCAAGGCGAGCAGTGGTGGCGGCTCGTGGTCAATGCGGGCACTCGCGACAAGGATCTCGCCTGGATGCGCCGCTGCGCCAGCGAGTGGCAGGCAGAGCTCTTCATCATCGAGCGCACGGATCTCGCCATTCTTGCCGTGCAGGGACCGCAGGCCCGCAGCCGCGTGGCATCGCTCCTCGAGGCGGAGGATCGAGAGCCGGCGCTGTCGCTCGGTGCCTATGAGGCACGCGAGTGCGGCCTGTGGTTCGTGGCGCGCACCGGCTACACCGGTGAGGATGGGTTCGAAGTCATGCTGCCCGCCGAGGAGGCCCCCAGTGTCTGGCGGGCGCTCAATGCAGCGGGCGTCGCGTCCTGTGGTCTCGGCGCGCGCGACACGCTGCGACTCGAAGCCGGCATGAATCTCTACGGCAACGACATGGACGAGCAGCATCATCCGCTCGAGTCGAATCTTGCGTGGACGGTGGCCTTCGAGCCCGCCCAGAGGGATTTCGTCGGGCGCGCGGCGCTCGAGCGCCTACGGTCGGCCGGCGTGCCACACAAACTTGTGGGCTTACTCCTCGAGGATCGCGGTGTGCTGCGTGCGCATCAGCGCGTCATCGTCGCGGGCGAAGGCGAGGGCGAGATCACGAGCGGCAGCTTCTCGCCCACACTCGAGCGCTCGATCGCCTTTGCCCGTGTGCCGCGCACGGTGACCGATGTCGTACAGGTCGAGATCCGCGGCAAGTGGCTGCCTGCTCGGGTGGTCAAGCTGCCCTTCGTGCGCCACGGTCGCGTCCTCATCAATCTTTGACAGCGAATTCCTTAAGGAGCCTTCCCATGAGCCAGGTCCCCGCCGAACTGAAATACGCCAAATCCCACGAGTGGGCGCGATTGCTGCCCGATGGTCGCGTCGAGATCGGCATCACCGATCATGCGCAGCAGGCGCTCGGTGATCTCGTCTTCGTCGAAGTGCCGGAGACGGGTCGAGTGCTCGAGGCAGGCGCAGCCTGTGCCGTGGTCGAGTCGGTCAAGGCGGCCTCCGATGTCTACGCGCCCATCGCGGGGACGGTGGTCGAGGGTAACGCCGAGTTGGCCGCAACCCCCGAACTCATCAACCAGGATTGCTACGGACGCGGCTGGCTGATTCGCGTGCAGCCGGCATCCCCCGCGGCACTCGATGCGCTGCTCTCGCCCGAGGCGTATGCCGCGGTGCTCGCCAGCGCAGAGGCTTGAGCCGTGGCGTTCATCCCGCATACCGCAGCTGACGTGCAGCACATGCTGCAGACGATTGGCGCAGAGTCGATCGATGCCTTGTTCGACGAGATTCCGCAGTCCCTGCGCATCCAGGGTCTTGAGGGCATCCCGCCCGGCCTGTCGGAAATGGAAATCGGCCGCCTGATGAGCGAGCGCGCCCGTCTCGATGGTCGACCGCTGTCGTTTCTCGGCGCAGGTGCTTACGAGCATCACATCCCTGCCGCGGTTTGGGCCATCACCACGCGCGGCGAGTTCTACAGCGCCTACACGCCGTATCAGGCCGAGGCGTCGCAAGGCACCCTGCAGCTGATTCACGAATACCAGACGATGATCACCAGCCTCACCGGCCTCGAGGTGTCGAACGCGTCGCTCTACGACGGCGGCTCGGCGGTCGCTGAGGCCGCCTTGATGGCCGTGCGTGCGCACCGCAAGTCGCGGAGCCTGCGTCTGCTCATTCCCTCGACGGTGAATCCCAGCTACCGGCGTGTAGTGCAGAGCACGGCCGGCAATCAGGGTGTGCAATTCGACACCGTGCCGTATCTGCGGGAGAGCGGCTGCATCGACCCGGCCGCACTTGAGGCCTACTCGGGGCAGGACATCACCGCGCTCGTCATCCAGCAGCCGAATTTCTTTGGTCAGCTGGAGGACGTCGATCGGCTCACCGATTGGGCGCATGCCCAGGGCATGCTCGTCATCGCCGTGGTCAACCCCACCTCGCTCGCCGTGTTGAAGCCACCGGGAGAGTGGGGCACCCGGGGTGCGGACATTTGCGTGGGCGAGGGGCAACCTCTCGGCGTACCGCTGTCCTCCGGTGGTCCGTATTTCGGCTTCATGACCACGCGCATGGAGTACGTGCGGTCGATGCCGGGGCGCATCGTGGGTCGCACCGTCGATCTGGAGGGTCGCCCGGGCTATACGCTGACGCTGCAGGCGCGCGAGCAGCACATCCGCCGTGGCAAGGCCACCTCGAACATCTGTACGAACCAGGGCCTACTGATGACGGCCGCAACGATCTACATGACGCTCGTCGGCCCCGCGGGCCTTGCGCGCGTGGCGGAGAGTTGCATGGCGCGCACCGCGGAGCTCGTTTCGACGCTCGGGCAAATCAAGGGCGTGCGCGTGGCCTTCGCCGGCAGTCGCTTTCATGAGGCGGTGGTGTTGCTCGATCGGCCGGCCGCCGCGGTGCTGAGACAACTCGAAGCGCAGGGCATTCTGGGCGGCGTCGATCTGGCGGCCGACTACCCTGAACTCGGCCCGGCCGTGCTTGTTTGCGCCACCGAGACCAAGACTGCAGGCGATCTCGACCGCTACGTCGGGGCCCTGCGCCATGCGCTGGAGGCAGCATGAATCAGATACTCGAAAAGTCGATCTTCGAATACTCGCAACCCGGTCGCGGTGCTCTCGCCCAGCATCCGCCGGGCGATGATGCGGCCGTGCTCGAGACGCTGCCCTCGGCGCTGCGCCGGCGCACGCCGCCGCGGCTGCCCGAAGTCAGCGAGCTTGATGCGGTGCGGCACTTCACCCGCCTCTCGCAGTTGAATTTCTCCATCGACACGAACTTCTATCCGCTCGGTTCGTGCACGATGAAATACAACCCCAAGGCCTGCAACCAGTACGCGATGCTGCCGGAGTTCCTCGCGCGCCACCCGCTGGCGCCCGACACCCAGGGGCAGGGCTTTCTCTCCTGCATGTTCGAGTTGCAGGAGATGTTGAAGGAAGTGACCGGCATGAAAGCCGTGTCGCTCAATCCGATGGCCGGCGCGCATGGCGAGTTCGCGGGCGTCGCCATGATCCGCGCGTATCACCGGGCGCGGGGTGATCTCGCGCGCAATGAAATCATCGTGCCCGAGGCCGCCCACGGCACCAACCCTGCCACCGCGACCATGTGCGGTTGCGTGGTCAAGGAAATACCCGTTGACGCGCAGGGGGATGTCGATCTCGACGCGCTCGCCAAGGCGGTTGGGCCGAACACGGCGGGCATCATGCTCACCAACCCGTCCACCCTCGGCGTATTCGAGCGCAAGATCGAGGCGGTGGCCAAGCTCGTGCACGGCGCGGGTGGCCTGCTCTACTACGATGGCGCGAACCTCAACGCCATCCTCGGCAAGGTGCGCCCCGGTGACATGGGCTTCGATGTCATCCACATGAACCTGCACAAGACCTTCTCCACGCCTCACGGCGGCGGTGGTCCGGGCGCCGGCGCGGTGGGCGTCAGCGCACGACTTGAGCCCTTCCTGCCCGTGCCTGTGGTGGCCCGTGAGGGTTCGGCGTATCGCTGGCTGAGCGAGGCGGATCGGCCGCAGTCGATCGGCAGGCTGTCGGCATTCATGGGTAACGCGGGCGTGCTGCTGCGTGCCTACGTTTACATGCGCATGCTCGGTCGCGAGGGCATGAGTCGAGTGGGCGAGTTCGCCACGCTTAACGCCAACTACCTCATGGCGCGCTTGCGCGAGGCGGGGTTTGATCTCGCCTATCCCACGCGGCGGGCGAGTCACGAGTTCATCATTACGCTGAAGCGTCAGGCTCGAGAGCTCAATGTTACGGCGATGGATGTCGCGAAACGCCTGCTCGATTACGGCTTTCACGCACCGACGACCTACTTCCCGTTGCTGGTGCCGGAGTGCCTGCTCATCGAGCCCACCGAGACCGAGAGTCGCGAGACCCTCGATGCCTTCATCGAGGCGATGGTGGCTATCCTCGGCGAGGCGCAGACCGATGCGGCACGTCTCAAGGGGGCGCCGTACACCCTGCCCGTTAGGCGTCTCGATGACGTTCGTGCGGCAAAACAGCTCGAACTGACGTGGAAGCCGGTAAACTCCGCGGCGTGAAACTCACAGATCGCCCGAAACCGACCGGACTGATTCGCCTCTGGAATGCCTTCGGCAATACCTGGAAGGGGTATGTCGGGGCGTTTCGCGAAGAGGCCGCTTTCCGTCAGGAACTCGCCCTGTGCGTGCTGCTGTTCCCGCTTGGCCTCTGGCTTGGCGAGAACGGTGTCGAGCGCGCCTTGCTGGTGGGCCCTATTTTTATCGTGCTGATCGTCGAGTTGCTCAACAGCGGCATCGAGGCCACCGTCGATCGCATTGGGCTCGAGCGGCACCAGTTGTCAGGTCTCGCCAAGGATCTCGGGTCCGCGGCCGTATTCACTTCGTTCGCACTGCTCGTGGTCGTCTGGGCCCTGGTGCTTCTGGACCGCTGAGCCGGTCTTCACAGGAGAAAATGCATGACGGCACTCATCTGCGGCTCGGTGGCTTACGACACCGTGATGGTCTTCGAAGGGCACTTCAAGGATCACATCCTCGCCGACCGCATCCACATGCTGAATGTGGCCTTTTTGGTGCCGGGTCTGCGTCGCAACTTCGGTGGCTGCGCCGGCAACATTGGCTACAACCTCAAGCTGCTCGGCGGTCAGGGCAAGGTTATGGCCACCGTCGGCATGGACTTCGGTCCGTACCGGGCGTGGATGATCGATTGCGGACTCTCGCTCGATCACATCCGTCAGCTCGACGATGAATACACGGCGCAGGCCTACATCACGACCGATGCCGACAACAACCAGATCACGGCCTTTCACCCGGGCGCCATGAATCATGCCCACGTCAACAAGGTGCCGAAGGACGCGGGCATTGCACTCGGCATCGTCGCTCCCGAGAGCCATATCGGCATGCGCGAGCATGCTGCGCAGTTTGCGGCGGCCGGGATCCCGTTCATTTTCGATCCGGGTCAGGCGATGACGCTGCTCGGCCCCGATGATCTGCGCGAGATGATCGGCCAGGCTCGCTGGGTGGCGGTCAATGATTACGAGGCGAGTCTGCTCGTCGAGCGAACGGGATGCCTACCGTGGCGGTCTGTTGTACGGCTTGCAGCGCGGTTTCGACTGGGCGACGACCGGGCGCATCGCCTCGCTCATGGGTTCGATCAAGATCGGTCACCACGGCACGCAGACCCATCGCTTCAGCCGTGAGGAATTTGCGCAGCGCTACCGCACGGAGTTCGGCGTCGCGCTCGAATGGTAAGAGCGGATCTGCCGCAAACGGATCTGTTCGGCGAGCCCCTCGCAGAGGCTGCGCCACGCAAGACAAAACGCGCCAGTGTGGCGGCGGTCGCGCCCGACGCGACCGAGGTCGCACTCGCTGCGGCGCTGCCACGCAGCGTCTATCTCGGCACCTCGACCTGGTCTTTCTCGGGTTGGCAGGGACTCGTCTACGACGGCGCCTACGAGGAAAGCAAACTCGCCCGCGAGGGTCTTGCTGCTTACGCCAAGCATCCGCTGCTGCGTGCCGTGGGCGTCGATCGCAGTTTTTACGCGCCGGTGGGCGTGACCACGCTCGAGCGCTGGCGGGCGGCGGTGCCGGCGCATTTTCGTTTTCTGATGAAGGCCCATGCCGCGCTCACCACACCGCGCACGGCCCCTCGGCCCGAGTTTCTGCGCGGTGCACCGGAAGCCTTCCTGGACGCCCACTACGCGACGCACACGGTGATCGACCCTGCGCGGCGCGTGCTCGGGGAGCGCCTCGGCGTGGTGCTGTTCCAGTTCTCGCCGCTCGGCGAGCGCGTGCTGCGACATCGTTCCTTGCTGCTCGAAAAGCTCGAGGCTTTCCTCCGCGCCCTGCCGCGCGATGTGCACTACGCCATCGAATGGCGCGATGCAGCGATGCTCGGGCCCGACTACCAGCAAATGCTCGCTGCAGCCGGGGCGGTGCACGGTCTGTGCGGGCACCCGCGTATGCCCGCACTCGATGCGCAAGGTGCCGACCCCGAGGCGCGCGGTCCGCTCGTCATTCGCTGGTTGCTCGCGCCCGGGCGGCAATACGAGGAAGCGAAAGCGGCTTACGCGCCATTCGATCGACTCGTCGATCCGGATCCGCTGAATCGCTCGCGCATCGTCGCGCTGGGTCAGCAGGCCGTGAGCCGTGGCCGCGAGGTGATCGTCATCGTCAACAACAAGGCCGAGGGCTCTGCGCCGCTCAGCGTGGCACAGCTGGCGCGGCAGTGGAGTGCGAGCTAAAGACCTCGCCCTGCACGCGCCGCGGCGAGCACGCGCCAAGAGCGCGCAAAGGCTTGCGCGGCGGTCGGGTCTGCTGCCAACGCCGCAGCCCATGGGTTGGTTGCGGTCGCCTGGCCCGCGGCTGGTGTCTCGCCCGCTGCAGAGGCAATCAACTCGACGAAACTTGCCGCATCAACTTCGCCTGTGTCGAGATGCGCTCGCGCGAAGCGGGTCATCGCCTCGCGGTCTGCCTGCGGCAGTTGGGCCATGGTGGTTGCGAGCACGCCTTCAGCCGTATGCACGAGCTGCGCGAGTTCATCCCACGGGCGGCGGGCCTCGGCCCAGATCGCGGGCACCGCAGCGGGCGCAATCGCGGCGAGGGCGGCTCGGCTACACTTCGCGTATGAGTGCTGTTGCGGGGCCTGCCCCGACCGACATCAACGCGGCGGTCGCCGCGCTGCGCGCGGGCGAGCTCGTCGCGTTCCCCACCGAAACCGTCTACGGGCTCGGGGCTGACGCTCGCAACCCGGCGGCGCTGCGCAAGATCTACGCACTCAAAGGCCGTCCGAGCACCCATCCGCTGATCCTGCACCTCGCCGATGCGGCGCAGCTGCCGCAGTGGGTGGCGACGGTGCCACCGGCAGCGAAGCGCCT
>RGWK01000069.1 GCA_010029775.1 Gammaproteobacteria bacterium | reverse complement strand
CTGCAGCGACTCTTCGGCCTGCGAGGCAAACTCGCCAAGGCGCGCCGGGTTCGGCGCATGCAAGTCGAGAAAATATGACTTGTGCGCTGCCGACGTGCGCAGAGCGAGATCGAAGAACGATTCACCGGTGTCGCGCAACTCACGGATCAGGCGTGCGGAGGGCGTCAGCGCGACATCGTCGAGCTTGGCGGCTTGCACGGCGAGTGCCGCGGCATACGGCTTCTGCGGATCCCCATGATCGAGCAACTCGCACACACCCTGCATCTGATCGAGGATTTCGCGCGCCCAATCGAGCATCGGCACCTTGCGACCGTCGCGTACGAGCTGCAAACCCGGCTCACGACCATGCCTCGCCACGGTGACGTGGTTGCCATCGAGTGCGGCCTGTTCACCCGCATCGATCAGCGCGCTGTCGCGCATCAGACAGAAGGCGAGAAACGCCTCGAGGAAACGCATCTTGTTCTGATTCACGCCTACGGGATCGAAGGCACTGACATCGAGTGCCCGCACTTCGACGTACTCGACACCCGCCCGCAGCAGCGCCTTGGTTGGCCGCTCACCGGAGCGGGCCACTCGCTTAGGGCGAATGAAGGAGTAGTACTCGTTTTCGATCTGCAGCAAATTGGCGTTCAGTTGCCGATAGACGCCATCGACTTTGACGCCGAGCCGCTCGTACTCCGGGTGCGGTGTGCTGATCGCACGCGTCAAGTCGCGAACGTAGTCGGCCAGGCTGTTGACCGACACTTCGACGCCCGACTGATTGCGATTGCGATAACCGAGATCGCTCATGCGCAACGAGGTAGCGTTGGGCTCCCAGGCCGTACCACGACCGAACTCGGGCAAGGTTTCACCGCGCGCACGCAGGAATGATTTGCACACCGTCGGCGACACGCCGAAGAGGTACAGCACGATCCAGCCATGCCGCCGATAATTGCGCAGCAACTCGAAATAGCTCGACGAGACGAAGTCCTGCCCCGTATCGCGCGACTCGCGGATGCTGGCCCAGGCCTCCCACAGGCGCTCAGGGAAGGAATAGTTGAAATGCACCCCGGAGATCGCCTGCATCACCCGCCCGTACCGCAGGCCAAGACCCTCGCGGTAGATGGTTTTCATGCGCCCGACGTTGGACGGCCCGAATTGCGCGATCGGGATGCTGGCGTCGCCATCGACCACGCAAGGCATGGAGGTCGCCCACAACAGCTCGTCGCCGAGATGCCGGTAGACGAACTGGTGCAGATCGCAGAGGTACTGCAGCAGCTCCCAGTTGGTGCGGAAGGTCGGCGTGACGAGCTCGATCAACGCCTCGGAATAATCGGTGGTGATGTGATCGTTCGTCAGCGCCGAACCGAGCGCCGCAGGATGCGCTGTGGTGGCAATGCGACCCGCGGGCGTGACGCGCAAGGATTCCTTCTCGACGCCGCGACGCCCCCCTTGCAGCAGCGTGGAATCGCCGGCGTTGACCAACGACGCCAAGCGGCGCTCAAAGACGCGGTCGATGCGTGATGCCATGGTGCGTAGCTACCAGGGGATCCGGCCGGTGAGCACCTCGCGCGCCATGCGAAAGTCGCCGCGCAGGCTGAAGAGGGGGTGCTTGAACGTGGCGGGCGTGTTCTTCTCAAAGAAATAATGCCCAACCCATGCCAAGGCATAGCCGGTCACGAGCCCAGTCAGCAGCAGTCGCGGCTGTGCCTGCAATACGGCAAGCACGAGCTGCAGCAGCGCCCCGAGCGTCCCCACCACGTGCAGACGCCGCGACGTGCGGTTCGCGTGCTCACCGAGGTAAAACGGATAGAACTCTTGGAACGTCTTGAAGGACATGGTGCTCAGACTGGCTCACGGAACCTTGGGCTACGGGCTGGCATCTTGCCGCGCCCATGGCGAAGGGCGCAACCGCAACGGTCGCAGGACTCGCCGACATCGACCCAAGCGTTTACCCTACGGTTCATGAGCACCCAAAACCCCAGAAATCGTTGCCTCACCCTCGCCGTCGCGCTCTGCAGCACGCTGCTCGGCGTGTCGGCGTGTTCCACTACCGGCGCCGTGGCGAAGTCGGACGCCGGCGCAACGAAGTCCGCAGCAGGAACGCGTGCCGCGCCCTCCTCGCCGGCGAGCACGCCGACCCCGGTCTACCCGTCGACCTACAAGGCCGTCGAGACGCCGCCCACGCTGATCCGCAACGCCACGCTGCTCACCGGCACGGGCGCCCGCCTCGACGCGACCGACCTGCTGCTGCGCGACGGCAAGATCGCGGCGATCGGCACCTCGCTCGCAGCTCCCACAGGTGCGCGCATCATCGATGCCAACGGCCGGTGGGTGACACCGGGCATCATCGATGTGCACTCGCATCTTGGCGTGTATCCCTCGCCAGGTGTCGAGGCGCACTCAGACGGCAACGAAGCCACCGCACCGTCCACCGCGCAAGTGTGGGCCGAGCATTCCGTGTGGCCGCAAGATCCGGGTTTCGAGGCCGCACTTGCGGGCGGCATCACGACGCTGCAAGTGCTGCCCGGTTCCGCAAATCTTTTCGGCGGGCGCAGCGTCGTATTGAAGAACGTGTCATCGGTGACTTACCAAGGGATGAAGTTTCCCGATGCGCCACAAGGACTGAAGATGGCCTGCGGCGAGAACCCGAAACGCGTCTACGGCAATCGCCGACAACTGCCCTCGACGCGCATGGGTAACGTCGCCGGCTGGCGCGCGCAATGGATCGAAGCGCAGGAGTATCAGCGTGATTGGCGCCAGTACGAAGCGCGCTTGGCCGCGGGCGCCAAGGATCTGCGCCCACCCAAGCGCGACCTGCGCCTCGAGACGCTCGCTGGTGTGTTGCGCGGCGAGATCCTGATCCAGCATCACTGCTACCGCGCCGACGAAATGGCCATCGTGCTCGATATGGCACGCGAATTTGGTTACAAAGTCACGGCATTCCACCATGCCACCGAGGCGTACAAAATCGCCAACCTCCTCGCGGAAAACAACGTGTGTGCAGCGATGTGGGCTGATTGGTGGGGCTTCAAGATGGAGTCCTACGACGCGATTCCAGAAAACCTCCTGCTCGTCGATGCCGCACCCGGCAGCTGCGCGATCGTGCACTCGGATTCATCCGAGGGCATCCAGCGTCTGAATCAAGAGGCTGGAAAGATCATGGCCTCCGCACTGCGCATGGGTCAGCAGATCAAACCGGAACA
Organism: Gammaproteobacteria bacterium; assembly: GCA_010029775.1. Classification (GTDB taxonomy): domain Bacteria; phylum Pseudomonadota; class Gammaproteobacteria; order Steroidobacterales; family Steroidobacteraceae; genus UBA964. Next base: position 6,184 of record RGWK01000069.1, on the reverse strand, counting down.
TGCGATCACCTGGCTCACCCGCAATGCGGCGCGTGCGCTCGGCATCGACTCGGTCACCGGCACACTCGAAGTCGGCAAGAACGCCGACGTCGTTGTCTGGAACCGTGATCCTTTCAGTGTCTACGCGCTCACTGATCAGGTATTCATTGACGGCAACCTGCGACTCGACCGCTCGCGCCCGCGCGGCGCGCCGGAATCGGACTTCCTGCTTGGGCAACCGGCCACCGTCGCCGCCACCTCGGAGACCGCGCCATGACCTACGCCACGCTTAACCGTTCGATGGTTCGATCCATCGCAGGCCTCGCTGCATCCACGCTAGTCGCCGTGCTTGGCGCAGCCGGAATGGCTAACGCCGCAGACACGCTCTTGATCCGCAACGCCACAGTCCACACCCTGACAAGCGAAGCGCGCGCCGGTACCGACGTGCTCATCCGGGAGGGTCGCATCGTCGAGATCGGCCGCGGGCTCTCGGCACCCAACGGCGTACGCGTGATCGATGCTCAGGGCCGACCCGTGACACCCGGGATTTTTGCCGGCCTGTCTCGCATCGGTCTTGAGGAGATCGGCCTCGAGTCGACTACGGGTGATCATGCGCAGCGGCTCGGACAGATGCGTCCGGAGTTCGACGTCTCCCTCGCCTACAACCCGGCGGCCATGTCCGTCGGTGTGCACCGCAGCAATGGCCTGACCTTCACCGTGCTCACGCCGGGAGCAGCCTCGGGCGGCAGCCTCGTCGCCGGGCTCGGCGCGCCCGTGAGCTTCGGCGAATCGGGCATCCTGCCGCAGCGGATTCTGTTCGTCGATCTCGGTGGCGATGCGAACGATCTGTCAGGTGGCAGCCGCGCAGCGCAGTTCATGCTGCTGCGACAGGCCATCGTCGAGGCGCGAGCGCCCAACCTCGTCATGGTGCACGACGAGCGGCTGCTCTCGCCTTCCGGTCGGCAAGTGCTGCTCGACTTCCTGAAAAATCAGGGGCTCATCGTGTTCGACGTGGATCGTGCCGCGGATATCCGCAACGTGATCCGCCTCGTACGCGAGGAAAAGTTGCGGGCCGTCATCCGCGGTGGCTCGGAAGCCTGGCGCATCGCGGGCGAACTGGCTGCCGCGCAGATCCCGGTCATTCTCGATCCGCTCGTCAACCTGCCCGACAGTTTCGACGATCTGGGCGCCACGCTCGAGAACGCCGCGCGGTTGCGCAAGGCCGGTGTCACCGTCGCCATCTCCATGCGCGGCAGCGAAGTAGACGACGCCGGCAAGGCGCGCCAGGCCGCGGGCAATGCCGTGGCGCACGGCATGCCCTGGGCCGACGGTCTCGCCGCAATCACGCGGGTCCCGGCGGAAATCTTTGGCATCGCCGATCGTTTCGGCAGTCTCGCCATCGGGCGCCCGGCTGATCTCGTCATGTGGAGCGGCGATCCGCTCGAAGTCAGCAGCGCTGCGCTGCTGGTCGTGAGCAACGGCACGGTGCAATCGCTCGAGTCGCGGCATACCGCGCTGCGCGATCGTTACGTCGAGCGGGTTCGCAGCGGCGCAGCACGCTGAACAATGCTCGCGTAACGACGAAGGAGTTCGCCCATGTTGGTCGGTTCAGGTGTTCGGCGGGTTGCCATTGTTGGCGGCTCGCGCATTCCTTTCGCGCGCTCGCACGGCGCCTATGCACGCGTCGGCAACACCGAGATGCTGACGGCCGCCCTGCGGGGTGTGGTCGCGCGCTTTGCGCTCGATGGCGTGCGACTTGGCGAAGTGGCTGCGGGCGCAGTCATCAAGCACTCGCGAGACTTCAATCTCGCTCGCGAATGCGTACTCAGCACCACGCTCGATCCGCATACGCCGGCGTTCGACTTGCAGCGGGCCTGCGGCACCAGCCTCGAGGCAGCGATCGGCATTGCCAACAAGATCGCGCTCGGGCAAATCGACGCCGGCATTGCCGCAGGCGTCGACTCGGTGAGCGACCCGCCGGTCGTCTACGGTCGTGAGTATCAGCAAATTCTGCTGCGCGCGTTTCGCGCGCGCAGTCTCAGCGGTCGGATTACGCCCTTTCTTTCTTTGCGGCCGCGGCACTTCAAGCCCGTGATCCCGGATGCCAGCGAACCACGCACCGGGCTCTCCATGGGCGAGAGCTGCGAACTGATGGCCAAGCGCTGGTCGATCAGTCGCGATGCGCAGGATGCGCTCGCGTACGAGAGTCACCGCCGGGCGGCAGCCGCTTGGAGCGAGGGGTTCTTCGACGATCTGGTCGAGCCCTTCGCGGGCCTGCAACGTGACGACAACATCCGCCCCGACACCTCACTCGCGAAGCTCAGTTCGCTGCGCGCGAGTTTTGATCGCTCTGCCGCCGGTACGCTCACGGCGGGCAACAGCACGCCGCTCACCGACGGCGCCTCGGCCGTGCTCCTCGCGAGCGAGAGCTGGGCACGCGCGCGTGGCCTGCCGATTCTCGGCTGGTTGAGTTTCGGCAAGGCCTGGGCCGTGGATTTCGAACGGGGTGACGAGGGGCTGTTGATGGCTCCCGCCTACGCGGTGCCGGCCATGCTGGCCGATGCGGGCCTGACGCTGCAGGAGTTCGATTACTACGAAATCCACGAGGCCTTCGCCGCGCAGGTGCTCTGCACCCTTGCGGCCTGGGAGTCGGAACAGTTTTGCCGCGAACGACTCGGGCTTGCCACACCGCTCGGGCAGATCGAGCGGACACGGCTCAACGTGCGGGGCAGCAGCATCGCCATCGGCCACCCGTTCGCAGCCACCGGAGCGCGCATCCTCGCCACGCTCGCCAAACTGCTGGCAAACGACTCAAGTGCTCGACGCGGTTTGATCTCGGTGTGCACGGCAGGCGGGATGGGTGTAACGGCCATCGTCGAGCGAGCCTGAAGACCCTGCGCGCGCCTGAGCTGCCCCCAACGCTCGCCGGGGCTGCCCTTAACTAGCGGGTGCCGGAACTGCCGAAGCCGCCGCTGCCACGCTCCGTGGCAGTGAATTCCTCGACGCGCTGCAACTCGACCTGCACCACCGGCACGACCACGAGCTGCGCAATGCGCTCGCCGGGCTGCACGGTGTAGGCGACAGAGCCGCGGTTCCAGCACGAGACCATCAGTTGTCCCTGATAGTCCGAATCGATCAGCCCGACAAGGTTGCCGAGCACGATGCCGTGTTTGTGGCCGAGCCCCGAGCGCGGCAGGATCACTGCTGCGAGCGCCGGATCCTCGAGCCAAATCGCCAATCCCGTCGGAATCAACTGTGCCTCCCCCGGACGCAGTTCGAGAGGTGACTCCACGAGCGCCCGCAGATCGAGCCCTGCGGAACCTGGCGTCGCGTACGCGGGCAAGGGAAATTCGCTGCCGAGGCGCGAATCCAAAATTCGAATCTTCAACGCAGGTTTGGACATGAATCAGCTCTGGCGCATGGCCGGCAGTCGGGTGGCGATAAGTTCGATGAGCCGCTCGGCAACGACCGTCTTGCAGGCAGGCCCGATCTGCAACTGGCCGTCGCTCCACAGCACGAGCAGTGTGTTCTCGTTCTTGTCGAATACTTTGTCGTCGCCCACCTCATTGGCTGCGATCAGATCGAGCCGTTTGGCGTGCAACTTGCCACGGGCGTACGACTCCACCTCATGAGTCTCGGCGGCAAAACCCACCGTGAACGGCCGGTCGGGTCGTGCCGCAACCGTGGCGAGAATGTCCGTAGTCCGCTCGAGCGCAAGATCGATGCGCTCAGCGGTTTTTTTGATCTTGTGCGAGGCACTGAGCACAGGGCGGTAATCGGCGACGGCCGCTGTGCCGATGAACACATCGAGCCCCGCACACTCGCGCTCCACCGCCGCGAGCATGTCGGCAGCGCTTTCCACATCGACTCGGCGCACACCCGGAGGCGCCTCGAGTGACACGGGCCCGGTGACGAGCACCACCTCCGCCCCCGCGGCACTCGCCGCTTCGGCGACGGCAAAGCCCATCTTGCCGCTGCTGCGGTTGCTGATGAAACGCACTGGATCGATGCGTTCGCGGGTGGGGCCGGCGGTGACGAGTACCCGTCGTCCACTGAGCGAGCCGCGGGGCAACGCCGGCGTCGGCTGCTTCGAGGCAGACATCCCATCGCTGCCCAGCGACGCATCGAGTTGCGCGGCAATCTGCGCCGGCTCCAGCATGCGCCCGGAACCGACCTCACCGCAGGCCTGTTCACCCTCGCCGGGTCCAAAGAATTCGATACCGCGCTCGCGCAAGGACGCCACATTCGCTTGGGTGACACTCTTCGACCACATGATGCGGTTCATCGCCGGCGCCACGCCGACCGGAGCCTCGGTGGCGAGCACCAGGGTTGTCAGCAGATCGTCAGCCCGCCCGGCTGCAAGCCTCGCCAGGCAATCGGCGGTGGCCGGTGCGATGAGCACATAGTCCGCCCAGCGCGCGAGTTCGATGTGGCCCATCGAGGCCTCGGCCGCCGGATCCCACAGTTCGGCGCGCACCTCGCGCCCGGAGACCGCTTGAAAGGTGGTCGGCGTCACGAAACGCTGGGCCCCCGCCGTCATCACCACCTGGACCTCGGCCCCGCGTTCGCGCAGACGCCGGACCAGATCCGGCGACTTGTAGGCGGCGATACCGCCGCTGACCCCAAGGAGGATCCTGCGACCCGACAGCGTGCTCATGCATCCCATTATCGGCCAGCGTCGTTCGGAACGTCGATTGACGTTTGGTTATGGCGGGATTCGCCGCGGTTTGCTGCTCGCGAGACCGTGAGCAGTCGGCGGATTCTCGTCGGCATGGATACCACCCGCGCCCCGATACCGACCCCGGCCCCAGCCAACCGCCGTAGCCCGGCCAGCCGCCCTACCCTGATCAACCGCCACGCCCCAGGTGGCCGGCGGCACCAGCCCTCGCAGGACTGCCTGCCGCTCACCGATGCGGAGGTCCTGGCGCTGTTGCTGCGGGCCGAACGCAGCCCCAAAGCCCTCGAGCACGCTCGTGCACTGCTCGGCGAGTTCGGCGGCCTGCGCGGCCTGCTGACCGCCGAGCCGCGCGCTGCGGCGGCCCCGCGCGACGCGACGGTCTCCCAGGCCCTCGATTGGCGCGGCGCTCTGAGGCTGCGGGCTGCACTGGAACTGGCGCGGCGCCACTACGGGGCTGCGCTGCACTGCGGCCCGCTGCTCGGCTCCCCGGGCGACACGCGTCGCTTCCTTACCGCCCAACTGCGCGATCGGCCGTACGAAGTGTTCTGCTGCCTCTACCTCGACAACCGGCACAGGCTGATTGCTTTCGATGAACTGTTTCGCGGCACCATCGACGGCGCTAGCGTGCATCCCCGCGAAGTCGTGCGCGAAGCGCTGGCGCACAATGCCGCGGCGCTGATCCTCGCTCATAATCACCCTTCGGGAGTCGCCGAACCGAGCCGGGCGGACGAGCTCATCACCCAGCGCCTTCGCGACGCGCTGGCCCTGGTGGACATCCGCGTTCTCGACCACCTGATCGTCGCCGGGCCCGAGACCCTGTCTTTTGCCGAACGGGGGCTGCTCTAAAGGGCGTGCTCCCGGCCCTTGCGGCGGGGTACCGGTTGCCGAGCCGCGCGCAGACTGGTATAAAAGCGGCCCTTTGTTCGGGGCCTAAACCCCCCGAGCGTCGTAAACCACTGATTTAAAAGGCTTCCTACGATGTCCCGCGTCTGCGAACTCACTGGCAAGCGCCCTACCACGGGCAACCGCGTCTCGCACGCGAACAACAAGAAGCGTCGCCGCTTCCTGCCGAACCTGCACACGCAGCGTTTCTGGCTCGAAGGCGAGAAGCGTTGGGTGTCGCTGCGCGTCAGCACCAACGCCCTGCGTACCATCGAGAAAAATGGCCTGGACGCGGTGGTCGCCGACCTGCGCGCCAAGGGCATGAAGATCTGAGCCGGAGCCCGCCACCATGCGCGAAAAAGTGAAGTTGTTGTCCACGGCTGGCACGGGTCACTTCTATGTGGCCATGAAGAACAAGCGTCTGCATCCTGAAAAGATGGACGTCAAAAAGTACGACCCGGTCGTGCGCAAGCACGTGGCGTACAAGGAAACCAAGATCAAGTAAGGGCATTCCGCCCTGCCTGAATTACCCGAAGTCGAAACCACCCGTCGCGGCGTCGAGCCTCACGTGGTGGGCCAGTGCGTGCGCGAGCTTCGCGTGCACGAGGCACGTCTGCGATGGAAGGTTGCGGCAGATCTGCCGCA
>RGWK01000068.1 GCA_010029775.1 Gammaproteobacteria bacterium | reverse complement strand
AGGCCGCGCTCGACACTGCACTCGACCACCGGCACTGCCCATTGCTTTGCTGCGGCCTGAACCAACGAGGCGCGCGCCATGGCGCCCGCTTCGCGCAGCGGCTGCCACAGATCCCGAATGCTGCTTGAACCGCCGGTCATCATCACGCCGAACTCGCGCACCACGCGAGTCACCACATGTTCCGTCGCGTTGCGCAGCAAACCCTGCTGACCCGGATGGAAGGGCAAGCCGTCGACGACCGCAGCGAGATTGTTGTACACGCTGTCGATCGGCGCCGGGGCAACACGCACCGCAGCAGGATCGCAGTCGAGCTCTTCGGCCAGCAGCATCATCAGGCCCGTATGCGTACCCTGCCCCATCTCCGCCCGCGGCATGTACAGCGTGATGCTGTCATCCGCTCCAATGCGAACCCAGGCGTTGGGCTCGAACAACTGCGCCGTCGAACTCTCGCCGCCGCTTCGGTGCAGGCGCGATCGCACGGGCCACGCCGCCCAGCCGACGGCCAATCCGGCCATTGCGCCGACCGTGCCGACGGTCGCCCAAAGAAAAGTTCGACGTTTCATACTGCTCGTGCTCCTGGCAGGCCGAATGCGGAACGCTTCAGCTGCTCGATCTCATCGCGCAGCCGGGCCGCTTCCTCAAACTCGAGGTTCCGGGCGCGCTTGAACATTTCCGCTTCGAGTTGTTTCATGCGACGCATGGCCTGCTCGGGCGCAAGGGCCACCGGCGCCTGTGTCGCCCCAGGCCCGGCTCGACCGGCCACGCGCCCGCCGCCCGCCGAACGGCCTGCGGACTTGCCGCCCTGACCGGTGCCGCGGCCCGAAAGCGCCGCGGCGAAGCCTTCGGCGCGCGCCCCCTCCATCACGTCCACCACTTGCTTGACGATGCCTCGCGGCACGATGCCGTGGCGCTCGTTGAACTCCAACTGCTTGCGACGCCGACGCGCCGTCTCCTCGATCGCCCGTTGCATCGACCCCGTGACGCGATCGGCGTAGAGAATGGCTCGCCCGTTGAGGTTGCGTGCCGCGCGGCCGATTGTCTGGATCAGTGAATTCTCCGAGCGCAAAAAACCCTCCTTGTCGGCATCAAGAATCGCCACGAGCGCCACTTCCGGCATGTCGAGACCCTCGCGCAGCAAATTGATGCCAATCAGCACATCGAAGACGCCGAGGCGAAGATCACGAATGATCTCGCTGCGCTCGACCGTCTCGATATCCGAGTGCAAATAGCGCACCTTGATCCCATGCTCATCGAGGTACTCGCTGAGATCTTCCGCCATGCGCTTGGTGAGGGTGGTGATGAGCACGCGTTCGCCGCGCTCAACGCACAGGCGGATCTCGGACAACACATCATCCACCTGCGTACGCACCGGCCGAACTTCGACCTGCGGATCAACGAGGCCGGTGGGCCGAACGACCTGCTCGACGACCTGCGAGGCGTGTCGCGCCTCGTAGTCCCCCGGCGTCGCCGAAACGAAAATCATCTGCGGCGCCAGCCGCTCCCACTCTTCGAACTTGAGCGGTCGGTTGTCGAGAGCCGAGGGGAGTCGAAAGCCGTATTCGACGAGGGTTTCCTTGCGCGAACGATCACCCTTGTACATCGCGCCAAGCTGGGGCAGCGTCTGGTGGCTCTCGTCGACGACCAGCAGCGCGTTGGGCGGCAGATAGTCGTACAAACAGGGTGGCGGCTCGCCCGGTTCTCGCCCCGAAAGATAGCGCGAGTAATTTTCGATGCCGGCGCAGTAGCCAACCTCTTTCATCATTTCCATGTCGAACATCGTGCGCTGCTCGAGCCGCTGCGCTTCGACGAGCTTGTCGGCCGTACGAAGTTCCGCCAGCCGCTCGCGCAGCTCGTCGCGGATCAGATCGATGGCACCGATGAGCCGATCCTTCGGCGTGACGAAGTGGGTTCCGGGATACACCGTGTACCGCGGCACCTTGCGCAGCACGTTGCCCGTGAGCGGATCGAACACCGATAGAGCCTCGATGGTCTCGTCAAACAACTCGACGCGAATCGCCTCGCGCTCGGACTCGGCGGGGAAAATATCGACGATATCGCCGCGCACACGGAAGGTGCCCTGGCTGAAATCAATTTCGTTGCGCGTGTACTGCATGTCGGCCAAGCGCCGCAGCAGCTTGCGTTGATCAAGGATCTCGCCGCGCACGAGGTGCAGCACCATCGCCAGATAGGCCTGCGGGTCGCCGAGGCCGTAAATCGACGAGACGGTGGCGACGATGATGGCATCCGGCCGCTCGAGCAGCGCTTTCGTCGCGGACAAGCGCATCTGCTCGATGTGCTCGTTAATCGATGCATCCTTCTCGATGTAGGTGTCACTCGAGGGCACATAGGCCTCGGGCTGGTAGTAGTCGTAGTACGAGACGAAGTACTCGACCGCGTTGTCCGGAAAGAACTCGCGAAATTCCCCGTACAACTGCGCCGCAAGCGTCTTGTTGTGCGCCAGCACGAGCGTTGGGCGCTGCACGGCCTGGATGACATTGGCTATCGTGAAAGTTTTGCCGCTCCCCGTAACGCCAAGCAACGTCTGGTGCGCAAGGCCTGTCTGCAGACCCTCGACGAGCGAGGCAATCGCGGCAGGCTGATCGCCCGCGGGTGTGTACTCGGAATGCAGACGAAAGCGGCTCATGGCATCGGCTACTATAACCCCGAACGTCGTTTCTCAGCCCCGAAGTGTGCGGAGTCCCCAGCGGTGTCGATACAACTCTCCCGTCGCGTGCAACGCGTCAAACCCTCACCCACCATGGCAGCCACCGCGCGAGCGGCCAAGCTCAAGGCAGAGGGACGAGACATCATCAGCCTTACGGCAGGTGAACCGGATTTGCACCCTACTGGGTGTCCTACCCGGACATGGTGCGCCTCGCCGATGCGACACCGGTGATCGTCGATACCTCGATCGAATCGGGCTACAAACTCACACCAGAGCAACTGGCCACCGCGATCACGCCGGCGACGCGCCTACTGCTCATCAACTCGCCCTGCAACCCGACGGGAGCCGCCTACTCGCGCAGCGAATGGCAGCAACTCGGCGAGGTGCTCGCCGCCCACCCGCGCGTGCTCATCGGCACCGACGACATCTACGAAAAGATCTGGTGGGCCGATGAACCGTTTAGCACTCTGGCCGACGTCTGTCCGGCGCTCTACGAACGCACCGTCACCATCAACGGCGTGTCCAAGAGCCACGCCATGACCGGCTGGCGCATCGGCTACTGCGGAGGGCCCGCGGAGATCATCACCGCGATGGCGACGATTCAGGGACAAAGCACCTCCAACCCCTCAAGCGTGTCGCAGCGTGCCGCCCTCGCCGCGCTGCGCGGCGATCAGGGCTGCGTGGCCGCAATGAACGCGGAGTACCGGCGCAGGCACGATTTCTTCATTCCCGCCCTCGCCGCCCTGCCCGGATTCGAGTGTCGGCGCGCCGAGGGTAGCTTCTACGCCTTCGTGCGTATCAGTCGCGCCTTGCAACAGCTCGGGCTGCCCGACGATCAAGCGTTCTCGGCGCTTTCTTGAGAATGCGCGCCTTCTTTCTGCCGCCCGTTCCCCGGTAGCTCAGTCGGTAGAGCGTCGGACTGTTAATCCGCAGGTCGTTGGTTCGAGTCCAACCCGGGGAGCCACTTCAGAAGTGCGGTTTATCCGTCGATGCGTTGAAGCGCTCGACGGCTTCGTTGATGATCCGCCGCGCCTGCTCGGCATCACCCCAGCCGCTGATCTTCACCCACTTGCCGGGCTCCAGATCCTTGTAGTGCTGGAAAAAATGGCCGATACGCTCGAGCCAGTGCTTCGACACCTGGCCGATGTCGTGCACATGGGTGTATCCCGAGAACACCTTGTCGACGGGTACCGCCAGCAACTTTTCGTCTGACCCCGCCTCGTCCTGCATCATCATCACCCCGACCGGCCGGCAGCGGATGACCGAGCCCGGCACGAGCGGCAAGGGCAGAATCACCAGCACATCCGCCGGATCCCCGTCGCCACAGAGCGTGTGCGGGATGTAGCCGTAATTGCAGGGGTAGCGCATCGGCGTCGAGAGAATACGATCGACGAAGATCGCCCCTGTCGACTTGTCGACCTCGTACTTCACGGGGTCCGCATCCTTCGGAATCTCAACGATCACGTTGACGTCATTCGGCACATCCTTGCCGGTGGGTACGAGATCAAGCGCCATGCTCCCTGCCTCCTTTGCGACTCCGCTCTCAGACCGAGCGTGAGATCAGTTCCTTCATGATTTCATTGGTGCCGCCGTAGATGCGTTGCACGCGCGAGTCGGCGAACATGCGGCAGACCAAATACTCGTTCATGTAGCCGTAGCCGCCGTGCAACTGCACGCATTCATCGATCACCTGCTGCTGCATGTCAGTCACCCAATATTTGGCCATCGAGGCCGTCTCGGTATCGAGCTTGCCCTGCAGCAACCGCTGAATGCAGTCATCGACGAACACGCGTGCCACCCGAGTGATGGTCGCGCATTCGGCCAGCTTGAAGCGGATGTGCTGCATCTGGCCGATGACTTGACCGAAAGCCTTGCGCTCCTTGACGTACTTGGAGGTCTCGGCGATCGCACCCTCCATGGCACCGACGCCACACAGCGCAATGACCAGCCGTTCGTAGGGCAAATCGCCCATCAACTGGTACATGCCGAGGCCTTCTTCAGCCCCGAGCCGACAATCCGCCGGGACCCGCACATCCTCGAAGAACAGCTCCGCCGTGTCCTGTGCCGGCATGCCCATCTTGTCGAGCACCCGACCCACGCGGTAACCCGGCAGGTTTTCGGTTTCGACCATGATCAGCGACAGCCCCCGCTTGCGATCGTCGGGGTTGGTGCGCGTCACCAGCATCAGTAGCGAGGCTTGCCCGCCGTTGGTGATGAAGATCTTCGAGCCGTTGATGCGATAGTGATCGCCCTCGAGCACCGCACGCGTCCGTACGCCCTGCAGATCCGAGCCTGCACCGGGCTCCGTCATCGCGATAGCACCGATCAGCTCGCCGCGGGCCATGCGCGGCAACCAGCGCTGTTTTTGGGCCTCGGTGCCATAGTTGAACACGTAGTGCGCGCACATGCTGTGCACACCCTGCCCGAATCCCGACAAGCCGCGGCGAGCGAGTTCCTCATACAGCACGGCCTCATGACGAAAATCCCCGCCACCGCACCCGTATTCGGCTGGCAAATCGAGGCAAAGCAACCCCATGTCGCCAGCCTTGCGCCAAATTTCCTTGCCGACACCGTGCTGTGCACGCCAGCGCGCGTCGTTCGGCACCATCTCGGTCTCGAGAAAACGCGCGACCGTCTCGCGGAAGGTACGCAGGTCGTCATCCATCCAGGGGGATTCGTAAGGCAGCATTTGCGGGGCGCTCCAACTCTCGGAACCATTCGGCCAAGGCGAAAACGATAGCATTTGGCTCGCCTTCTTCCCATCGATACGGTCACAATTCAACAACCATGATTCGTCGATTTGCCACCCTCCTGTTGCTCACCGCCGGTTGCCTCGTCTCAAGTGCAGCGCCGGCGGCGGATGCGGCGGTGCCGCCGCAGCCGACCGCGGGTGGCGAAAAAACCTGCCTTGTACTCAGCGGCGGTGGCGCACGAGGAGTCGCGCATATCGGGGTGCTGCGCGTGCTCGAGGAACTGCGCGTGCCAGTCGACTGTGTCGTAGGCACCAGCATGGGCTCCATCGTCGGTGCCGCCTGGGTCTCCGGCCGCAGCCCTGCAGAGATGGAATCCGTGGTGCGCAACGCGCGCTGGGACGTGGTGCTGGGTGATGAGCCCGAACGTCCCCGGCGCTCCTGGCGGAGCAAAGACCGGGAGCGGGATCGGGTGGTCGGCGCCGAGATTGGCATCGGCCGGCGCGGCGCCCTGCTTCCGGGAGGCGCCGTGATCGGTCAGCAACTCGAAGGCTTCCTTCAGTCCTTGCTCGGTCCGCCTGTCACGCGCGAGTCCTTTGATGAGTTTGCGATCCCTTTTCGCGCCATTGCCACCGATATCGAGTCAGGGCGCATGAAGGTGCTCGACGAAGGCATCCTGAATGCCGCGGTCCGCGCCAGCATGTCCGTCCCCGGCGTGTTTGCACCCCAGGAAATCGATGGGCGGCTCTACGTAGATGGCGGACTCGTACGCAATCTCGGCATCGACGTCGCGCGGGGCATGGGCGCCACTCGGATCATTGCGGTCAATCTCGGCACGAGTCTGGCCTCGCGCGATGAGGTCAACTCGCTATTCGGCGTCGCGGGCCAGATGATCAACATCCTGACCGACCAGAACGTCAACGTGTCGCTCGGTGAGCTGCGCCCCGGCGACGTGCTCATACAACCTGCGCTCGGCAGTTTCAGCGCCGCCAACTTCGCCGAGTCCTGGACCACGATCGAGCTTGGCGAGCGCGCGGCGCGGGAGGCCATGGCGCAGCTCGAGCCGCTGCGCGTCTCAACAGAGCGCTGGGCGGCGTGGCAGGCGGCCCGTCTTCAAAGCGCGAGCGCCGCACGCTCCATCGTCAGCGTCAGCGTCAACACCGATGACCTGCGCACCGTGGCGCCCGCCTTCGTCAAGACCGTGGTCGAGGACGTGCGCCAGAAGGTTCCCCCCGAACAGTTCGTCGACGCCGCAGTAGAAGCCCTGTTTGCTACCGACGACTTCCAGCAAGTGACGCTCCGCGCCGAGAGCCTGCCTCAAGGCGATGCCATCATCATCGAACCGAAGGAAAAATCCTGGGGGCCGAACTACCTGCGCTTCGGCACGACCCTCAGTACCAATCTCGAGGGTCAAAGCGGGTTTTCTATTTTCGGCGGCCTGCGGTCCACGTGGCTCAATTCGCGGGGTCTCGAATGGCAGACGAGTTTTGCCCTCGGCGACACCATGCGCTTGCGCTCGGAACTCTTCCAGCCCCTCGAGCAGCGCCAGCGCTGGCTGGCAGGCGTATTCATCGATGCCAAAGATCGCATCGACACGCTGTTCATCAACGAGCAACCCTACGCCGAGTACGACAATGGCCTGTTTCGGACAGGTTTCGAACTGCGCAGCCGCCATTTCCGACCGTCAAACAGGATGCGAGCAGCGCCTTCTTTCGTTACGCCTACGATCGGCTGGACGATTGGGACTTCCCGCGCTCGGGACTCTACTCACTGCTGAGTTACGAGCAGTCCTTCGGTGCTCTCGGTGGCGAGACCGTGTATCGCAAGGCGGAGTGGGAACTGCAACGCGCCTTCGGCAGCGACCGGCACAGCCTCTCCGTGCTCGCACGATACGGCAGTTCGCTGGGCACCGACCTGCCCCTCGTTGAAGGATTCTCGCTGGGCGGCTTCCAGAATCTCTCCGGCTACGCCGATCGGCAAATCATCGCCAATCGGGCGGGCTTCGCCCGCGCGGTGTACGCCTGGCGCCTCGGGGGCGCCGGTCCCGTGGCCAGCAGTTTTTATCTCGGCGGTTCGCTCGAGGTCGGAGAAATCCGCGACCGCATCAACGCCGCGAGCAACTCAGAGAGCTCGCGCCTCGGCAGCCGTTTCAACGATGTACTGCTCGCCTCGTCCCTGTTCTTCGCCGCCGACACGGCCCTTGGGCCGCTCTATCTGGCCATCGGCTTTGGCGAAGGCGGTGAGCGCGCGGCTTACCTTTTCCTCGGTCGCCCCTGAGTCCTTGGCCGACCCTGAGCGGCTGACGACCCGCCACCCGCCGACACCACCTGGCGCAGGTGGGCACGGAACTGCGCTCCGAGTTGAGGATGCGCGAGTGCATAGGCCACGGTGGCCTGCAGATAACCGAGCTTGCTGCCGCAATCGAAGCGCTGCCCGCTGAAGCGGTGGGCGTACACCGCCTCTTCCTGCAGCAGCCGGGCGATGCCATCGGTGAGTTGAATCTCACCGCCCGCGCCTTTGCCGATGCGCTCCAGGTGATCAAAGATCGCGGGCGAGAGCAGATAGCGCCCGACTACGGCGAGATTTGAAGGCGCCTGAGCGGGCTTCGGCTTCTCGACGATGCTGCGGATCCGTGTCGTCGTGCCCCGCGCTTCGACCTCGACGATGCCGTATTTATCGGTCTCGCTGCGCGGGACCACCTCGCAACCGATGACACTGGCGCGTTTGGCGGAATAGACATCGGCCATCTGGCTCAGGCAGCCCGGCTCAGCCGTGATCAGATCGTCGGCCAGATGCACGAAGAACGGTTCGTTACCCACCGCGGGGCGTGCGCAGAGCACCGCATGACCGAGACCGAGCGGTGCCGGCTGACGAATGTAGATGCAAGTGGCGTAACTTGGCAGCACGCTGTGCAATTGTTTCACGAGCTCCGACTTACCCTGCGACTTGAGCAGGTTTTCGAGCTCTTGATCGGAATCGAAGTGATCTTCGATGGCGCGCTTGGAGGCCCCAGTGATGAACACGAGGCGCCGCGCCCCGGCAGCGAGCGCCTCCTCGACCGCGTACTGAATCAGTGGTTTGTCGACCACTGGCAACATTTCTTTGGGGCTCGCCTTGGTGGCAGGCAAAAACCGCGTGCCGCGGCCGGCCACCGGGAAGACGGCCGTTTCGATGAGAGGGCGTTTGGTCATCGGCGAATGATAAACCAAACGCCCCCGGACTCAGCGTGCTCGGCTCGCACCCGAGGGCGCCGATGACCCGGATTTTGCCGCGGGGCGCGCCGGCGACGGAGCGCCGTTCGCCAGTTTGGCTTGCGGCGTAGCCGCACCAACCCGCAGACGGGAACGATTGAGCTCGAGCGTCTTCGGGCCGATGCCCTTCACCAGGGCGAGCTCATCGACCGAGCGAAACGCCCCATTGCGCGTGCGGTGTTCGACGATGGCCCGCGCTTTCGACTCGCCGATACCCTCGAGATCTCGGGCAAGCGTGGCGGCATCGGCGGTGTTGAGATTGACGAGGTTCTGGGCCGCTGCGGCGAGCGGCAACAGGGTGAGACAAAGCAGCAACAAATGCTTGATGGACATGGAAGCCTCCTTGGGATTGAACCGAGGCAGGCTAGTGCCGCGCAGGGCGCGCGGGCGAGCGTTCAAAGCAGGGAAAAAACCGGCAAAGACGCCGGCCAGGCGCGACTCAGTCGCGAATCGGATGCACGATGCTGTCGTTGACGCGCTCGCGCAAATCTTTGCCGGGCTTGAAATGCGGCACGTATTTTGCGGCCCTGGCGCGGCGGCCGGAAGTGCAAGGAGAAGCTGCCGAAGCCGCGAATCTCGATGCGCTCCCCCGCTGCCAAGGCGTCGCTCATGATCTCGAGCATTTGCTTCAAAGCAAGCTCGACATCCTTGGCCGGCAGATGCTTCTGCTTGGCGGTGATGAGTTCGATGAGTTCCGACTTCGTCATGACAGCCCCGTGACGTCGTCGGACGAGGATGCGGGAACGACCCCGCATCCTCGCCCAGATTACCTTAGCCTTTAGCCGCGAT
>RGWK01000067.1 GCA_010029775.1 Gammaproteobacteria bacterium | reverse complement strand
TTCGATCAACGCCATGTGTTACATCCGTGGTGCGGCGGCGGACTTCGACGAGTGGGCGCGGGAAGGGCTGCCGGGTTGGAACTTCCGCGATGTATTGCCGTACTTCCTGCGCTCCGAAGCGCAGGCGCGTGGCCCGAGCCAGCATCACGGTAGCGGAGGTCCGCTGAGTGTTGAGGATCTGCGCTATCGCAACCCGCTGAGCGCGGTGTTCATCGATGCCGCGGTCGAATGCGGCGGGGTGCGCAACGAGGATTTCAACGGACCCAGCCAAGACGGGTTTGGTTTCTATCAGGCGACGCTCCGTAATGCTCGTCGCTGCAGCACTGCGGTGGGTTATCTGCGGCCTGCGATGGAGCGCGCGAATCTAACGGTGCGCACCCACGCCATGACCCACCGCGTTGTGCTCGAGGGCGAGCGCGCGGTCGCCGTCGAGTTTCGTCATCGAGGGCGTGTGCAGCAGGTGCGGGCACGCCGTGAAGTGCTGCTCTGCGGTGGCGCGATCGGCTCACCCCAAATCTTGATGTGTTCGGGCATTGGTCCAGCGTCGATGCTCGAATCCGTGGGCGTGCCCGTGCGCGTGGCGCTCGCGGGTGTGGGGCGCAATCTGCAGGATCACCTCGATTACTGCTCGCTCTATAAAAGTCGCGAGCCCATCACCTACGATCTGAACCTGCTGCAGGAGGCCTGGGCGGGCTTGCGTTTTCTTGCCACCGGTTCGGGACCGGGCGCCTCGAACGTGGCGGAGTCAGGCGGTTTCATGCGCTCGCCTATTGCGCATGATGCGCGTCCCGATTTGCAGTTCCACTTCGTTCCGGCGCAGCTCGACGATCACGGTCGCAACAAACTGCCGGGTCACGGCTACACGCTGCACGTTTGCAATCTGCGGCCGCGCAGTCGCGGGCATCTTGCTTTGAGCTCGCCCGATTCGAGCGTGCCACCGCGTATTTTTGCCAACTACCTAAGTGAGCCCGCGGATCTTGAGGTTCTGATCGAGGGGGTACGTCTGTCGCGGGAGATCCTCTCGGCGCCGGCCTTCGATCGGTATCGCGGCGAGGAAGTGTTTCCTGGTCCACAGTGCAGGTCCAACGCCGATTTTGCGGCAGCGATCCGGGCGAAGGCCGAGTCGATCTATCACCCCGTGGGCACCTGCCGCATGGGCACGGACGATGATGCGGTGGTCGATGCGGCGTTGCGGGTTCGCGGCGTGCAGGGTCTGCGTGTCGTTGATGCCTCGGTGATGCCGCGGCTCATCGGTGGCAACACGAATGCCACCACCATCATGATCGCGGAAAAAGCCGCTGATCTCATGCAGAGCGAGGTTCTTTGACGTGAGTTCTCCTTACCCGCACTTGCTCGCTCCACTCGATCTCGGGTTCACCCGGTTGCCGAATCGTGTGGTCATGGGATCCATGCACACCGGGCTCGAGGACAAGACCGAGTTGTTCCCGCGCCTTGCGGCTTACTTCGCGGAACGTGCGCGAGGCGGTGTGGGCCTGATGGTCACCGGCGGCTTTGCGCCGAACGTCGAAGGGTGGCTCGCCCCCTTTGCGTCACGCCTCGCCACACACCGTGCGGCCGCCCAGCACCGCGTGATCACAGATGCCGTGCACCGTGAAGGCGGTCGTATCGCACTGCAGATCCTGCATGCCGGCCGTTACGGGTACCACCCCCTGAGCGTGGCGCCTTCGCGCATCAAATCTCCCATCACGCCATTCACGCCGCGCGAACTGAGCGCTGCGGGAGTGGAGCGGCAGATCCGCGCCTTTGTGCGCTGCGCGACGCTGGCGCGGGAAGCCGGCTATGACGGCGTCGAAGTCATGGGGTCCGAGGGATATTTCATCAATGAATTTCTGCTGACCCATACCAATCGACGCACCGATCGTTGGGGTGGTGCGTTCGATGCGCGCATGCAGTTGCCGGTTGAGATCGTTGCGCGGATGCGCGAGGCGGTGGGGCGCGACTTCATCATCATCTACCGACTCTCATTGCTCGATTTGATACCGGACGGGCAAAGCTGGAGCGAAGTGGTGACACTCGCCAAAGCCGTGGAATCCGCCGGCGCCACGCTGATCAACTCCGGCATCGGCTGGCACGAAGCGCGCGTGCCGACGATCGCGACCTCCGTGCCGCGTGGCGCGTTCGCGTGGCTCACGCGCAAGTTGCGTGGCGAGCTGCAGATTCCGGTGTGTACCAGCAATCGCATCAATACGCCTGAACTCGCCGAGTCGATCCTCGCGGCGGGCGATGCTGACCTCGTCTCGATGGCGCGGCCGCTGCTGGCCGATCCGCATTTTGTGGCCAAGGCAGCGAGTGGTCGCGCTGCGAGCATCAACACGTGCATCGCCTGCAATCAGGCCTGTCTCGATCACACCTTCTCGAAGACGCTCGCCTCCTGCCTCGTGAACCCGCTCGCGTGTCACGAAACCGAGATTCGGGTGCTTCCGGCGCCGCAGCGTAAACATATCGCAGTGGTGGGCGCGGGCCCTGCCGGTCTCGCAGCGGCCACGGTGCTCGCCGAGCGGGGTCATGCCGTGCGACTGTTCGATGCGGCCGATACGCTCGGTGGGCAGTTCAATCTTGCGCGGCGCATCCCCGGCAAGGAAGAGTTCAGTGAAACGCTGCGTTACTTTGCCGAGCGGCTGCGCGAAACGGGCGTGGAATTGTCCTTGTCGACGCCGGTGACGACCGAGCTGCTGCGACAGGGCGGTTACGACGAGGTGGTGCTTGCGACCGGCGTCAACGCACGCGATCCGCGCATTCCGGGTCAGCAGCATCCGAAAGTGATGACCTATATCGAGGCCATCACTGGTGCGCGTCCGGTGGGTCCGCGTGTAGCGATCATCGGCGCGGGCGGCATCGGCTTTGATGTGGCCACGTTGCTGACCCAGCAGGGCTCCTCCAGCAGTCTCGATCGCGAGGCGTGGATGCGCGAGTGGGGCGTGACCGATCCTGCCGTGGCGCGCGGCGGCGTGAGCCCTGCGGGCCCGCAGCCTGAGCCGCCTGCACGCAGCGTTTATTTGCTGCAGCGCAAGGTGTCGAAGCCGGGTGCAGGACTTGGCAAGACCACGGGTTGGATCCACCGCAGCGTGCTCAAGATGCGGCGCGTGCAGATGCTCTCGGGGGTCGAGTACCTCGGCATTGACGATGCCGGCCTGCGGATCCGTCAGGGTGATGCATCGCGCCTCCTCGAGGTCGACAGCATCGTGCTCTGCGCAGGGCAGGAACCGCGCTGCGAATTGTTCGAGCCACTGCGTGCCGCCGGTGTGAGCGTGCACAAGGTGGGCGGTGCAGACGTTGCCACTGAACTCGATGCCAAGCGCGCCATTCGGCAGGCTACGCTGCTCGCGACCCGACTCTAGCAACCACATTAGATTACAGGGGATCACTGATGAACCGACTCTCCCGAAGAAAAGCACTGCAGGTCGCCGTTGGCGCGGGGCTTGCCCCGAGCGTACTCGCCGCCCGCGCGGATGCCGCGACGCCGGCCAAGCCCGATTTCACTGATCCGCTCACCATCCTGCGTACGCACGTGAAGCTCGTGGGCAGCCTCGGCAAGGAGGTCGTCTACTCCTTCATGCGGCTCAACATCTACGCGGATCTCGGTGAGGGCAACTTCGTACCGCTGTTCACCATGAACAACATCTTGGTGGATTACTGGGAACCGAAGGAAGACAACCAGCATGAGATGCGCAAGTACGAGGTGGGTTTCTACACTCGTCACGACAGTTACGAGCCGCTCGAGCATTTCGACAACCCGATCACCGGTCAACGCATGGGGATCCATCATTTCAAACTGGGACCGGTGCCGCGGCTCTACACCCCGCAGGGCGTGATCGCGATGGGCTACACACCGAAGCTGCTGCCGATCGAAACCATCGGCGATCGCGTTTATCTCGCCACCGAATCCATCGAGAGCCGACCGGATGTGATTCGGCCGGGCAAGATCAGTTACACCAACTCGTTCATGACCATGTCGGCGCCGCTCGCCGAAGTGGCGGACCCGAAACGCCTGTCGGCCTCGACCAGCCTGCAGCTGCAGAACAAGAATCGCTGGGCGCCGTGGATGGGCATGGAAGAGCGACCGGGCGGTACGGTGGCGCGCGGATTTGGCACCAAGATCCGTAACCTCGATGCCTTGCCGCAACCCGTCAAGGACGGGATCCGCAAATACGTACCGGAGATCCTCGATACCGCCAACTGGAACGAGTTCGTGTTCGAGGACACCGAGTACCTCAAACAGCAGGCCCGGTGAGCGCAGCGTCGGCGCAACCGTTTGCGCTGCTCTCGCCCGACGTCGTGCTCGAGGCGGCTGAGCGCGTGGGCATCGTCTGCGACGGGCGTCTGTTCGCGCTCAACTCTTACGAGAATCGCGTCTATCAGTTGGGATCGGAGTCGCACGGTACGCTGGTGCTGAAGTTCTACCGGCCCGCGCGCTGGAGTGATGCGCAGATTCTCGAGGAGCATGACTTTACGCGCGAGTTGGCTGCCGCACAGTTGCCCGTGGCCGAACCGCTCGCCTTCGGCGGCAGTACGCTGCAAGATCATGCGGGGTTGCGATACGCGGTATTTCCGAAGCTCGAGGCCCGTGCGGCCGAGATCGACGTGCGCGGCTCGCTCGAGCTCATCGGACGCACCCTCGGGCGCATCCATGCGATCGGTGCGCTGCGTCCATTTCGCCATCGACCCGCACTCAGCAGCGAGCGGCTCGGTTGGCAGGCACGCGATGATCTGCTCGCCTCGACCTTCATGAACTCCGAGACGCTTGATGAGGCCGTGATCGACAAGTATGCGGAGGTGTCTGCGGCCCTGCTCGAGCAGGTGGACCTGCACCTCGAGCGCTACGGACCCTCCTCGCGACTGCGGCTGCACGGCGATTGTCATCTCGGCAACATCCTCTGGAATGCGCAGGGGCCGGTGTTTGTCGATCTGGACGATTGCATGACCGGGCCGCGCATCCAGGACCTGTGGATGTTCCTCTCCGGTTCTGAGGACGATCGTCAGGGGCAGTGGCGGGAGTTGGCGGCGGGCTATCGGCAGTTCGCGCACATCGACGAACATGAGCTCGAACTCGTCGAGCCGTTGCGTTCGTTGCGCATGCTGCATCATTCGTCGTGGATCGCCGCGCGCTGGGATGACCCGGCGTTCCCGCGCGCGTTTCCCTGGTTCGCCTCGCCGCGTTTCTGGCAAGAACATCTGAGTGATCTGTGGCAGCAGCATGCGCTGCTCGTCGCCCATTGAAGGAGTGCCTCATGAGATCGCATCATCTTCCGTTGTTGTTCCGGCTCCTTGGCCTCGCGTGGCTGCTCGGTGTCCCGATCGCGACCGCTGCGGACGGTGCTGCACGACCGGTCGAGGCGCTCGATCTGTATCGGCTGGAGCAGCCGCTTGATCCGCAGTTGTCACCTGACGGGCGAGTTGTGGCCGTATTACGCCAGTTGCGCGACATCCAGACCGATCGTGTACGTGCTGAGCTGTGGTTGGTGGCAACAGACAGCGGCGAGCGGCGTCTGCTGGTGGGCGCGGATCGCTCGCCCGGTTATGCGCGCTGGTCGCCCGATGGGCAATCGATCGCTTTCATCGGCAAAGAAGGCGCGAGCGCCCAATTGCTTCGTGTGTCGCCGGCGGACGGGCGGGTGCAGGTGCTGTCCTCTTTGCGGCAGCCACCGCGCAGCTTTGCCTGGTCGCCGGATGGCCGGTCGATCGCCTACGTGGCGCTCGTCGAGCGCAAGCCGACCGAATTCTTTGCCTTGCCCGCCAAGCCTGACGGCGCGCAGTGGGCGAACCCGCCGCGCATCGTGCGGGACTATCCGTATCGCGCCGATGGCGAAGGGTGGCTGGTACCGGGCGACGTGCAGCTGTTCGTGCTCGACGTGGCCAGCGGACGCCAACGCCAACTGACGAGCGGGCCGCCAACGCCAACTGACGAGCGGGCCCGGGGACTGGGGTGCGCGCGATGAGGCGCCGGCCTGGTTTCCCGACAGTCAGTCCATCGTCGTTTCGGCGGATACGGATCCGGCTGCGCGCCGTCGCGCCAATCAGGGCGATTTGTGGCGGGTGCCGCTGCGCGAGGGCGAGACTGCGCAGCGACTCACCGAGGATGATGGCTTCGAGACGAGTCCTGCCGTCAGCCCCGACGGACGCTCGCTCGCCTACGTGGGCTGGCGTAAGCGCGCCAATTCATTTCAGCGCACCGACATTTTCCTGCTGCCGATTGAAGGTAAGCAGCCTGCGCGCAACCTGACTGCAACGCTTGATCGCAATGCGGCATCGCCACGTTGGCGCGACGATGGCATCGGCATCCATTTTTTGTATCAGGACGAGGGTGTGAACCGCGTGGGAGTGGTCACGCTCACCGGCCAGACCCGCGTGCTTGTGCCGCAGGTCGGCAATACGCGTTTGCTGCTGCCCTCTTCGAGCGGTGGCACGTACTCCGTAGCGGCGGAGCGATTGACCTATCCGAGTGTCGAGGCGGATCGACCAGCAACCTTGGCGTTATGGAGTGACGGGCGTCAGCGCGTACTGTGGGACATGAACGCCGAGTGGCGTGCCGGAAAATTGATAGGCCGGCTGGAGGAGATCCGCATTGCCTCTAAGGCCGATCGACGCAGCGTCCACGGCTGGATCCTCTACCCGCCGAATTTCGATCCGACTCGCCGCTACCCGCTGGCGCTCGACATTCATGGCGGCCCTCATCTCGATTACGGGCCGATGTTCTCGATCACGCATCATCTCTATGCGGCCGCGGGCTACGTGGTGCTGTTCGTCAATCCGCGCGGTTCGATCGGCTACGGCGAGGAGTTCGCCTCGCTGATCCATCTCGCCTATCCCGGCCGTGACCACGACGATCTGATGAGCGCCGTGGACAGTGTCGTTGCCCGAGGGTTCATTGATCCACGTCGTCTCTATATCGGAGGTGGCTCAGGTGGTGGTGTGCTGTCGAGTTGGGCCATCGGCAAGACCGATCGCTTCGCTGCAGCTTCGGTCAAGCGTCCGGTCATCAACTGGGCCTCCACCACATTGACGACGGACATCGGCGCGGTGATGGGGCAGTACTGGTTCGAGCGCATGCCGTGGGAGCAGCCGGAGAAGTACTGGGCACGCTCGCCGCTGTCGCTCGTTGGCAAGGTGACGACTCCTACTCTCATCATCACGGGTGAGGAGGATTGGCGCACACCGATGAGCGACTCGGAGCAGTACTTTCAGGCGCTGCAGTTACGCGGTGTGGAGAGCGCGTTGATGCGCTTGCCGGAGGCGAGCCACGGTTTCGGGCGACCGAGCCAATGGTTGGCGGCCATCCTCGGCACCATCGGTTGGTACGACACGCATACTCGCTGAGGCGCGATTGGCGGATCGCCAATTTTTGGCCGGGGGCTAGTCGGCGTTGGGTTCGGCGAGCAGCGGCGCGGGCGGCAAGCCCGCTTGCGCCCGCTCGTGCATCCGCAGCAGCAAGGCTTCAAACTCGCGCGTGAAACGCTCGCTATCGAACAGCGGCAACTCCATACGCATCTGCTCGAGATGGGCGCGCAGACCTTGGCGGATCTCCGCTTCGCTGGCGAGCGCTACGGCGAGATGGGCATACGACTCGGCGTCCTTGCAGGCGAGATCCGCGAGGCCGCAGGCGCTGACGAGACTGGCAGCGACTCGCGAGGCGAAAGTCTCTCCGGGGACGGTGAGCACCGGCACGCCGCACCACAGCGCTTCGCTTGCCGTGGTGTGGGCGTTGCAGGGCCAGGTATCCAGAAAGAGGTCGGCCGCTCGCAGTCGCGCAAGGTGCTTGGCCGGCGCCATCTTCGGCGCAAAGATCACTCGCTCAGCCGCGATGCCGCGGGCATCCAGTTCCCGACGCAGGTTAACGAGCACATGTCGATCCCAAGCAAGGATCCACAGCACCGTGTTCGGCGCGGCCTGCAGTACCGCTGCCCAGACATCGAGCATGAACGGCGACATCTTGTACGTCTGATTGAAGCAGCACAGCACCACAGCGTCTTCGGGCAGACCAAGTTCGCTGCGTGGCGTGGCCTCAGGCAAAGGACGATTGCGGTCGTTGGGCTGATAGCAGATCGGTAGTTGCGCGATCTGTTCGGAATAGTTTGCCGCGTGCTCGAGCGGCAACACGATCGGATCGCCGATCATGTAGTCGATGAAGTTCGCACCGGTGGAGGCCGGATAGCCGAGCCAGGCAGCTTGTACCGGAGCCGGCCGATAGGCGAGCAACTCGAAACGGCTGTCGCGGGTGTGCCCTTTGAGATCAATGACGATGTCGAGCTCATCGCGGCGCATGCGTTCAGCGGCGGCGATATTGCTCAGCTCGCTGACGTCCACGAAATGCTCGCAGGCCGCACGAACGCGCTGCTGCAGGGCGGAGCCGTCGGCGATGCTGTGTGAATACAAGAAGGTTTCGAAGCGTGTGGTGTCCCGTCGCTCGAGGAACTCTGCCATGAGCTGCGCTGTCGCGTGCTGGCTGAAATCCGCGGAGAGATAACCAACGCGAATCCGGCCCGGACGTCGCGCCGCGCCGATCGGCGGCGGTGAAAAAGGCTTGATGTCGCGGGTGATGCTGCGAGTGCGCACTTCGCCGATGCGTCGTTGCTGTGCGGCGGTGGTATCGAGCGCGATCAGCGCGAACGGCGACAACAGGTTGCCGTTGGAATCGTCTGCCGTGTCGATGGCCGCGAGCAGCGCGGCAGTGTCTTCATCGAGTTTGCTCCACTCACAGGCGTTGCGACTGTCGTACAGCACGAGCGACAGCGCCGCGGTGCGGACCCGGCCTCGATCGAGCGTGATAGCCGTGCGGAAGCACTCGGTGGATTCGCCTGACATGCCAAGATCACGGAACGCCAGCCCCAGCCTGTGGTGCACGATGGCGCTGTCGATGCGCAGCGCGAGCGCCTGCATGAGCGCGTCCACCGCTTCACGATTGCGCCGCGCCATCCACAGCACATTGCCATACTCGGCCCAGAAGTCGTGGTCACGTGTCGTGGCCGGATCGAGGGTCTGATATACCTCGCAGGCTTGGGTGAACCGACCGGCGCTCGTATGAATGTCGGCCAGCAAACGGCAGGTCAGTATATTTCTCTGATCCAGGGCAAAGCTGCACTCGGCCGCGATCAGGGCTTCCGCGTTGTTGCCCGAATGTACCCTGGCATGGGCGAGAAAGAGCCAAGTTTGCGCATCATCCGGGTCGAGTGCGAGTGCGCGCTCGAAGGCGGCGATCGCGGCGGCCCATTTGCGCCCTGCCGAGGCGCGCTGCCCCGCCTCCCGCTGCTGCAGGGCTTTTTGCTTCTGGGCGGCGGATTTCATGGTCGGGACTTTGCATGACTGGACCGCGAAGTTCAAACCTCGCGATCAGCACGACGATCAGCGATACAGCAGATGAGGCGCTCTCAGGCGGCGCCAGGCTGCCTCCTGCGCACTCCAGCTGTCGATGATGCGCTGCGGTGACTCGCCGTTGCGCAGTCGAGAGACGATCTCGCGGCCAAACAGGTTGGCGATGCGATCAAGCTCGAAACGAGGGCCGTACAGGTGCTCGAG
>RGWK01000066.1 GCA_010029775.1 Gammaproteobacteria bacterium | reverse complement strand
GGCGATCAAAGCCAGAGCGGCGAAAGCTCGCATACGCCGAAGTATACCGGTTCGTATGGACTGCAAACCTAGCGACAGTGCAGGGTGTTCCGTGCGGCTTCAGCTGCGGCGCGGCCCGCGGCATCTTCCGGCAGAAGCATACGAAGCAGCAGCAGAACCCGGCTTCCGGGTGCTTCGATGATCTCGACGCCCGGCGCCGCCACAACGGGGTACTTGGCGTCCTTGGTAACGACCCACCAGCGTAGGGCCTGCGTACCTTGTTGGCGGTCGTTGCGGACCATGAAGTTGTCGGAGTTATCGGCGTACAGGGCGATCGACCAGTAGCGTGGATAGTCGATATTGGCGCTGATTTGCGCAGGCTGCGTGCTGATATCGAGGCTGCAGGTTGCGTACAGCAGATCCGGGCTCGGCATGACGATACGGCGGGCCGTATGGTCGGCCGGGGGCGGGCGCAGTACACCATCGGCGCTTCGACTGCCCTCAGCCCCAGTGACGCGCAAGACCTCCACCATAATCAGTCGCGGCAAGGCCCAAACCGTCAGCACATGAGCTGCAGTGGCTACGAGCAGTAGCGCGACCAGATGAGCGATGAGGAGTTTATTGGCTGGGCGCTTCGCCGGGCTCACGGGCAATCCCCCACGATAGTAATCCGCGGCGCCGCGAGGGCCGCCGGATCACGCTGCAACGACAGAGCGGGGTTGTAGAGTCGCAGTGTCAGCAGCAGCGTTCCTTCACCGCGCGTTGGCAAATCCGGGGGAGCAATCGTAGTCGCCTCTGGGCTAACGTCCTCTGGGCCCACATCCTCGGGGCCCACGTCGAACACCATTTGTCCCGCTGCATCGCGGGGTGCGGTATCGACATTCACGCTGTAGCGTCTTGCGGCGTTTTCAAACAGGAAGAAGTCTTCATCGTAGGCCGTCACGCTCCACCAGCGCGCCGCGGGAACGGGGCCTTCCAAGCGATAGCGGCAGTTGGCGCGCAGAGGCTCACCGCGCTCGTCAGTCCTTGCGATGTAGTACAGCGTCTCGCGGCGATCGAGCGCGAGCAGAGCGCCGAGTGCGACGCGCGCGCGGGTGTAGGCATCGGCATTCGGGCTGCCCGCGAGCAGATTTACGCGCCAGACCCCGGCATCAACTCCTGAAGGGCCCACGCGCGTCAGCCACAGCCAGGCGCTGGCAAGGCCGGCACTAAGCGCCAGCGCGTACCACACTGCCAGGCGAGTGCGGCTCATGCGCGGCTCGCTTGCCAGAGATCCTCAATAAACCGGGCTACGAGGGTGGGTTGCGTCACCGGCAGCATGTGTCCGCCGCTCACTGAATCCACCCGCAACTGTGGCAACGCTGCCTGCAGCGAACCGACGTGCGTATCGTGATCGAGCACGCGATCTTCGCGGCCGAACAGCATGCCGATGGGTCTTGGCGGGTGAGCGAGTTCGCCAAACCGCTGCGGAATGTCTCGATAGCTGGCGACCACGCCTTCGAGATCCTCCGCGGCGGCAATGAACTGGCTGGGCCTTAGGCTCAGCAGTCCGCCGGCTTTGAGGGTATAGCCCGGCGGAGGGGACTCGGGACCAAACACCATGGGCAGCACACGGCGGCCGCGCCAAAGAAAACTCGGGGTTACTACCGTCCAGGCGAGCAGGCGCCGCAGCAGGTAGCCGCGTACCGCAATCGGCCGAAATACGGCTGGCGGGTTCTCGAGCAACCGAGTCAACGGTGCGATCAGCGCGAGCCCCGAGACCCGCTGCGGATGCCGCAAGGCGAGCGTCAGGGCGAGCGCACCGCCGAGCGAGTGGCCCACGACGAAGGCCTTGTCGATTTGCAGCGCAGAGAGCAACTGCGCCACTGCGTCCGCTTGCGCATCGATGCGGATGGCGGTGTTGCGATCGCGGGTGGAGTAGCCTGAGCCCGGTCGGTCGATCGCGATGACGCGTGTCGTCTTGGCGAGCGCATTGACCAAAGAGAAATTGAAATGGTGCACCTGTCCGGCCAGACCGTGCAGCATCAGAATTGGCGGCTGACCCTCCGGTGCTGTGCCCTGATCGATCACGTGGAAGCGCACACCGGGAACGGCGACGAAACGGCCGATGGGCGGAATGCGTCGCTCCACCGCGCGGGCAATGAACCAGGTGAGCGCCCAGAGTGCCGCCAACACCGCGAGGAGAGCAAAGATTACGGTGAAGAGCGCCGTCATTCGGTGAACCCGCGGATGAGAGACCAGTAACGGGTCGGCATCAGTCGTTCGACGAAGACGCCGATTCGGGCATCGTGACCCACGAGAATGCGCGGTTTGCGACGGCGAACACCGGCCAGGATTTCGGCTGCGGCGCGCTCGGGCGGCATGCGCAGCAATTTGGCCGCACGGGCCTGCTGTCGCTCGACGACCTCCGTGGTCAACGATGCGGCCATCCGCGCATTGCGGGCGATCGCCGTGGCGATGCCGCCCGGGCAGACCACGCTGACCCCAAGGTCGCGTCCGACTAATTCGTGTCGCAGGGCATCAGAAAAGCCGCGCACGGCGAACTTGCTGGCGCTGTAGGCGCTTTGGCCTGCGGGAGCGACGATGCTGAACAGGCTTGCGATGTTGGTCAGGTGAGCGCCGGGCCGCTGCAGCAGATGCGGCAGAAAGGCCCGGGTCACGCGGACCACGCCGTGAAAGTTGATGTTGAACAGCCAGTCGAAATCCTCGGCTGACACATCCGTAAAGTGCCCGCCGAGTGCGACGCCCGCGTTATTGAAGAGCAGATCAACCCCGCCATGCGCTTCCACAACCGCAGCGGGAAATGCCGCGACATCGCTGGCCGAAGCCACATCAACCCGATGTTGACTGACCCGCAGGCCCGTCTTGGGCAACAGAGCGACGGTCGCCTCGAGCGATTCGGTACGAATATCGGCGAGCGCCAGGTGCGCACCGGCCGCGGCCAATTGCAACGCCAGGGCCTGTCCGATCCCGCTGCCTGCACCGGTGATGACGGCGACCTTATCGGTGAAGTCGACAGGTTTCATGCAGCAACTCCAAAAAATTTCAGGGTGCCATCGTTGATGCGGCTGTAGCGCGTGATGATGAGATCACGTAGGTAGTTTTGATGGATGCGCCAAGGGAAGCGATCGCCTTGCTTCGGCAACTGCGCGAGCGCGCGCAACACATAGCCCGAATTGAAGTCGATGAAGGCCTGCTCACCGACCGCCGGGTCACGCGGCGCCATCGCGTAGCCGTGGCCATGACGATCCATGTATCGCAGCAAGCGACAGAGGTATGCGGCGATCAGATCGGCACGCAAAGTCCACGATGCATTCGTATAGCCGAAGGTGTGGATCATGTTGGGTACGCCGCTAAACATTGCGCCCCGGTACACCATGGTGTCGCTGAGCCGGACTTCCCGGCCATCCACGTGCAGCCGGATACCGCCCATCGGCTGTACCTTGAGGCCCGTGGCGGTCACGATGACTTGAGCCTCCAGCGTGCGTCCCGAACGTAGCCTTATCCCCTCGGGGACGAACCGCTCGATGTGATCGGTCACCACGGAGACGGAACCGGCGCTGATGGCCTTGAACAGATCGCCATCGGGCACGGCACACAAGCGCTGATCCCAGGGGTTGTAGTCCGGCGCGAAGTGGGTTTTTACATCGTAACCCGCAGGCAACTCGGCCGCCGCCAACTCGATAATTCGACGCCTAAAGGGCCGTGGCTGGCGGCGCGCCAACGCATAGAGCAGTACGCTTCCGAGGATGCATTTCCAGCGGACGAGCCAGTACACAAGCGATGCAGGCATCCACGGGTCTAGGACGCGGGCGAGGGGGTCTTTGGCCGGTTGGCTCGCGATGTACGAAGGACTGCGCTGCAACATCACAACATGCTTCGCACGCTCGGCCATCGCCGGCACGAGCGTCACCGCTGTAGCGCCGCTGCCGATCACCACGACGTTGCGCCCGGCGTAGTCGAGGGAGTCGGGCCAGAATTGCGGATGGACGATCTGCCCGCTAAAACTCTCTTCGCCCTCAAAGTGCGGTCGGTGACCTTCGGCGTAACTGTAATAACCCGCACACAGGTGCAGAAAGCGGCAGCGCAGTGCATGGTTGCTGCCCGATTGTCGATCGTGGACCTCGACCGTCCAGCATTGATCGGCACTCGACCAATGAGCGGCTTGCACCTCGATGCCGTAGTGAATGAGGGGTGCCACCCCCGTTTGCTCGGCCGTCTCGCGCAGATAGCGGAGGATGGTCGGCCCGTCGATGATGGAGCGCTCGCTTCGCCACGGGCGGTCGCGAAAACTCAGCGTGTACATGTCCGAATCAGAGCGAATCCCGGGGTAGCGAAACAGGTCCCAGGTGCCGCCAAGTTGTGTGCGGGATTCGAGTACGGCGATGCGTTTGTGTGGCAGTGTTTTACGCAACGTGGCCGCGGCGCCGATGCCGGAGATTCCAGCGCCGACAATCAGCACATCGAGGCAGTCTTTGGGTAGTTCGGGCATGCCGGATTCCACGCTGGCAACCATGGGTCGAGGTGAGGTGAGGATACGTGAGCCGCGCTCAGCCTGTCTGCCCGGGCTGAAGTATGATTCGCCGATGAGATCTATGCTTTTCGTACCCGGCGACCGACCGGATCGCTTTGCCAAGGCGGTGGCCTCAGGGGCGGATGCCGTCATCCTCGATCTGGAGGACGCAGTGACGGCGGATCGTCGCGGCTACGCACGCGAGGCCATTGCCGAGTACCTGCAGGGCCCGCGAGCAGGGGTGCCCATCTGGGTGCGCATCAATCCTGTCGAGTCTGCCGATGCACTGGCGGATCTTGCGGCCGTGGTTCGGGCACGGCCTGACGGTGTGATACTGCCGAAAGCCCGGCATGGCGGTGACGTTTCGCGACTCGATCACTGGCTTGAGATGCTCGAGTGCGAGCATGGTTTGGCGGCAGGTGCCGTTCGGGTGATGCCCATGATCACTGAGACGGCCGGGGCGTTGCTGGCGCTGGCGAGCTTCACGCCCGCTCCCTCGCGGGTCACGGCCATGACCTGGGGCGCGGAGGACCTTGCGACCGAACTTGGGGCGCTCGGCAACCGCACCGCCACCGGAGACTACGAACCCGCATTCGAACTTGCCCGCTCGCTCTGCCTGATCACCGCGGCGGCGGCCGGAGTGCAGGCCATCGATACCGTGGACACGGAAATCCGCGACGTCGCGGCCGTGGAGCGCCGGGCGCGTCTGTCGCGTCGGGCGGGGTACCTCGGCAAACTCGCGATTCATCCTGCGCAGATCCCGGCCATCCACGCGGCGTTCACACCGGGAGCCGCCGAACTCGACTGGGCCCGACGCGTGCTCGAGGCGATGGCCGCGGCGCCCGCCGCAGGGGCGGTCAAGGTGGACGGCAAGTTGATCGACAGGCCGCACGTGTTGCAGGCCGAGCGCCTGCTGGCTGCCGGCGGGCAGGCCGGGCAGCGGTGAATGAAACGCGGCGGTTTCAAAGGCAACAAGGCGTCGCTACCGAGCAAGCCCTGTGTCGCCTGCGGGCGGCCGATGAGCTGGCGCAAGGCGTGGGCGCGCAATTGGGATAGCGTCAAATATTGCTCGGACCGTTGTCGACGGAGTGCACCATGAATCTGCAATCCACCCACAGTGTTCTGATTCGCTCGCCGATCGATGGCAGCGAGCTTGGCTCGGTGCCGTGCACGCCGCTCGAGTCACTACCCGCAGTGATCGAGCAGTCGCAGCGTGCGTTCGAGGCCTGGCGTGAGGTGCCCGCGCCGCAGCGCGGTGAACTGGTGCGCCTGTTCGGCGAGGAGTTGCGCGCGGCCAAAACGAGTCTCGCCGCTCTGGTTACTCAAGAAGCGGGCAAGATCACGAGCGAAGGGCAGGGCGAAGTCCAGGAGATGATCGACATCTGCGACTTCGCCGTGGGGCTGTCGCGTCAGTTGTATGGTCTGACCATCGTTTCCGAGCGCCCGGGTCATCGCATGATGGAGACATGGCAGCCGCTTGGGCCATGTCTCGTTATCTCGGCGTTCAATTTTCCGGTGGCGGTCTGGGCGTGGAATGCGGCGCTTGCGCTCGTATGCGGCAATTCGGTGATCTGGAAGCCTTCGGAAAAAACACCGCTCACCGCGCTCGCCACGCTGCAGATTTTTGAGCGTGCGCTAGCGCGGTTTGGCGCGCAAGCGCCCAAGGATCTCGTGCAGTGCGTGATTGGGGGCGCAGTCCACGGCGAGCAGCTCGTCGACTCGCCAAAGATTCCGCTTGTCTCGGCAACGGGCTCGACGCGCATGGGCGGGTTGGTGGCGCCCCGCGTAGCCGCTCGTTTTGGTCGCTGCATTCTCGAACTCGGCGGTAACAACGCGATGATCGTCGCGCCGAGCGCCGATCTTGATATGGCGACTCGCGCGATCGTGTTCTCGGCGGTGGGTACAGCCGGGCAGCGATGCACGACGCTGCGGCGTCTTATCGTGCACCGCAGCATCCGCGATACATTGCTCGAACGGCTGAAGAAAGCCTACTCAAGCCTGCGGATCGGTGATCCACGGCACAGCGGTACGCTGGTGGGACCGCTCATCGACTCGGCGGCCGGCGAGCGCATGCAAGAGGCGTTGGCGGCGGCGAAATCGGAGGGCGGCGTTGTGCATGGGGGGCAGTTGCGCCGATCCGGTGTGCCCGCGGGCGGCTGCTACGTGGAGCCTGCCCTGGTCGAGATGCCGACGCAAAGTGCCATCGTGTGCGAAGAGACTTTCGCGCCGATTCTCTACGTCCTCGACTACGACACGTTCGATGAGGCCATCGCATTGCAAAATGCCGTCAGTCAAGGCCTGTCGTCGTGCATCTTCACGCTCGATCTGCGCGAAGCGGAACGGTTTCTTGCGGCGAGTGGTTCAGATTGCGGTATCGCCAACGTCAACATCGGGCCCTCCGGTGCCGAGATCGGTGGTGCGTTTGGCGGCGAAAAGGCCACGGGTGGCGGTCGCGAGAGCGGCTCGGATTCGTGGAAGGGGTATATGCGAAGGCAGACCGCCACCGTCAACTACTCGGCCGCTCTGCCGCTGGCGCAGGGCGTGAGTTTCGATCTCTAAGCGGACCGGGGAGTAGTCGATGAGCCTGCACAGAATTGCCGTTCTGGGTCTCGGTAAAGTCGGTCACCTCGCCGCGGAGTTGCTGCACGAGGCGGGCTTTGCCGTCACTCCGATCGACCTGCGTGCCACGGAGCACGCCGCGCTGACGGTGCAGGCCGTCGATGTGGCTGACCCGGCAGCGCTGCGCCGCGCGCTGTCCGGTCAGGACGCGGTGCTCTCCTGCCTGCCTTATGCACTCAACAAATCCGTGGCGAGCGTCGCGCATACGCTTGGGCTGCATTACTTCGACCTGACTGAGGACGTACCGACCACTCGGCATATTCGCGAGCTCGCGGTCGATGCGCGTGGCCTGATGGCTCCCCAATGCGGTCTCGCGCCGGGCTTTATCGGCATTGTTGGAGCGCATCTTGCCGGGCAATTCGAGCGGGTGCGTTCGATCCGTCTGCGTGTCGGTGCTCTACCGCAAAACCCCACCGGTCTACTGGGCTATGCGTTTAACTGGTCGCCTGAGGGCGTAGTGAACGAATACCTAAACGATTGCGAGGTCATTGAAGAAGGGGTGATCAAGTCGGTCTCGGCGATGGAATGGATCGAGACCCTCTATATCGACGGCGTGAAACTTGAAGCGTTCACCACCTCCGGTGGCCTCGGCACGATGTGCGAGACGTTTCTGGGTCAGGTCGAGAACCTCGATTACAAGACCATGCGCTATCCGGGCCACGTGCAACTGATGAATTTCTTCTTTCACGAACTGCTGATGCGCGAGCATCGCGACCTGGCCGGCCAGATTCTGGCCAACGCCAAGCCACCCGTCGATGCCGATGTGGTCTACGTGCACGCGGCCGCCGAGGGCTGGCAGGGAGGGCGGTTGCAGCGCAAGGAGTTCGTTCGCGCGTACTATCCCAAAGTCATTGCCGGTCGGTCACGAACGGCCATTGCCTGGACTACCTCGGCCTCCGTCGTGGCAGTGATCGAGATGGTGCGGGCGGGACAGTTGCCCGATCGTGGGTTTCTCAAGCAAGAAACCATTCCGCTCGCCCCGTGGCTGGCCACGCGCACAGGCGCCTTGTTCGAAGCGCGCGCATGACCGTCACTCATCGTCGTCGCCTCCTGCTCGTCGGCGTGCCGCTGCTCGCCGTGCTCGCCGGTCTCGCGCTCTGGGCGAGCGGAGGCCAAAGAATTGAAACCGACAACGCCTATCTGAAATCCGATCTCGTGCCGATCCATCCTGAGGTGGACGCACGGGTCGACGAGGTGCTGGTTGAGGAAAACTCGATCGTGCAGTCGGGGCAACCGGTGGTCCGACTCGATGTGGCCTCGCTGAAGATCGACCTTGAGCGCGCTGAGGCCCGGCTGGCCACCGTCAGGGAAGACCTGCTTGCGCTCGAGCGGCAATATCGGCAGCGGCGCGACGAGTTGGCTCTGGCCGAGGAGCAGTTGCAATTCGCGGAGCGCGAGCTCGCTCGCCAGCGCGAACTTGTCGGCGCAAAACTGAGTCCTGCGACGCGTCTCGAGCTCGCCGAACACGAGGTGGTGCAGGCGCGCGGACGGGTCGACATCCTGCGTCAGGGAATTGAGGAGATCCGCATTCGCCTGGGACCGGCGCTGCAGGGAAGGGCCGCCGATCACCCATTGTTGCGGGCCGCGTCGGCCGAGCGTGATGCGGCGACGCTGCATCTGACGCGAGCCGAGATCGTGGCGC
This sequence comes from Gammaproteobacteria bacterium, assembly GCA_010029775.1. GTDB lineage: Bacteria > Pseudomonadota > Gammaproteobacteria > Steroidobacterales > Steroidobacteraceae > UBA964. Next base: position 815 of record RGWK01000066.1, on the reverse strand, counting down.
CCTTGTCGGGGCGTGTGGTCAAGTTGCCCGAGCGGGGCGCAATGGCGCGACGCGGTTCGCCGCTATTCACGCTAGTGCGCGCGGATGACATTTGGGTCGAGGCAAACTTCAAGGAAACGCAGCTCGATCTGCTGCGACCGGGTCAGCCGGTCGTCATTCGCCTCGACAGCTATCCGGGCGCTGAGTGGCGGGGTCACGTTCACACCATCAGTCCGGCGAGCGGCGCGGAGTTTTCGGTGCTTCCGCCGCAGAATGCCTCCGGCAACTGGGTGAAGGTCGTGCAGCGTGTTCCGGTGCGAATAGCGATTGACGAGGGGCCGTCCGATCTGCCGCTGCGCGCGGGCACAAGTGCTTCGGTAAGTGTCGACCATCGACACCACCGTGGCCAACGTCGCACTGCCCGTGTTGCAGGGCAGTTTGTCCGCGACGCGTGAGCAGGCCTCGTGGGTACTCACGTCGTACCTGATCGCCAGTGCAGTGGCGTTGCCTGCATTGGCGGCACTCGAGGCGAGGCTTGGTTTGCGGCGGGCCTTCATGCTCGCGATCGGCGGATTCGGCGTCGCGTCGATTGGTTGCGGGCTCGCACCCAACATCGAGACGCTGGTGGCAGCGCGATTTCTTCAAGGAATCTGCGGAGCCGTGCTCATTCCGCTTGGGCAAACGGCACTGCAAAACGTGTATCCCCGCGAGTTGCTGGCCCGGGCGTTTGCCATTCTGGGCGTGGGGGTCATGGTGGGCCCTGTGGCGGGACCATGGGTGGGCGGTTGGCTCACCGAGAATTTCGGCTGGCGCTCGGTATTCTTCGTCAATGTGCC
>RGWK01000065.1 GCA_010029775.1 Gammaproteobacteria bacterium | reverse complement strand
AGCATCGTGAACTCGGGGTTGTGCAGTGCGCTGCGCTCCTCGGCCCGAAACACATGGCAGAGCTGATAAATATCGCCGCTGCCTGCAGCCAGCAGCCGCTTCATCGCGTACTCGGGCGAGGTGTGCAGGAAGAGTTCTTCGGCACCAAGCTGCGCGGTGACGGTGGCGAGATTTACATCCGTCACGCCGCGACGCACGAGCGCTGGGGTGTCGACCTCCAGTACATCGCGTGCGGCAAAGAATTCACGCACCACCGCAAAGAGCGCCGCGCGTTGTCGCAGACGATCGCGGTTCGCGCTCGGGCGCCACGACACGCTCACGGCAACAGTCGACCGAGCGTCTCGCCCATGCGCACGATGCGACCGCTGACAAACTCTGGGTTCCACGCGATGCGCCCGGGCGGAAAGAGCAGGATTACGGTCGAGCCCATGTTGAAGCGACCCATCTCCGCGCCGCGCCCAAGGTGCGCGTCGGCTTCGGCGGGTGCATCGAGTCGCGTTAGGGTGCGGGGTCGGCGCGGCGTGACATCACCGTGCCATACGGTGCTCATGCTGCCGACGTTCAGTGCGCCGATCAGCAGCAGCGCATGGTGCAACCCTGCTTCCTCAAAGAAACAGGCGATGCGTTCGTTGCGCGCGAAGAGGTTGGCGACGCCATCGGCCGTAACGCGGTTCACGCTGAAGAGCTTGCCCGGCACGTACCAGGCTTCTTGCAGTCGACCCGCCCAGGCCATGTGGATGCGGTGGTAGTTGTAGGGCGCAAGGTAAATCGTCGCGAACCGCCCGCCGCGAAAGCGCTCGACCCACTCTCGCCGACCGGCGAGCAACGCATCGAGGGTGTAGTGCCGACCCTTGGCTTGCAGCAGCCGGTCATCGTCGATGGGGCCGATCTCGCTCACGGTGCCATCGACCGGGCAGGCGAGGGCGTTGGGGTCCGCGGGCAGCGGCCGGGCATCGGCGCGCAGCGCGCGGGTGAAAAACTCGTTGAATGAGGCATAGGCGAGCGGGTTTGGCTCGAGCGCATCGCCGAGGTCAGGCTTGAACCCCTGCATGAACGAACGGATGAGTAGGTTCTTGAAACCCGGGGCGGTGCTGCGCGTCGCGTGCAATACGAGCCGCGAGATGGCGTGCTGCGGCAATACATGCTGCAGCGCGATGAAGGCGCGCGCGCCGAAACCGAGGGTGGGTGGCACAATACGGTCCATGCGCAAAGTATCCCACAAGAGACCTACCGTTCTCGCTGCCCTGCGGCGGGGCGCCCGCGCGCTTGAGGCGGCGGACGTGTTCTTTGGGCATGGCACCGACAACGCCTGGGACGATGCCGCGGCGCTGCTCGCCTATGTGCTGCACCGCGATGGGCCGCTCGATGATCGCAGTGCCGCCCGGGTGCTCAAGCCCCGCGAGGAAGCGGCCTTTGCCGCGCTCATCGAGTTGCGCATCTCGACCCGCCAGCCGGCGGTGTACCTGACCGGGGTCACCTGGTTCGCGGGGTTGCCGCTGCGCACCGATGCGCGAGCCTTGATCCCGCGCTCACCCATTGCGGAGTTGATCGAGCGGCAGTTTCGGCCGTGGGTCGACCCCGCTCGCGTCAAGCGCATTCTGGATCTCGGCACGGGCGGCGGCTGCATCGCGCTCGCCTGCGCGCACTATTTCCCGTCTGCGCGGGTCGATGGTACGGACATCTCGCCCGAGGCACTCGAGCTTGCGCGCGAAAATCGCAAGGCGCTCGGGCTCTCTCGACGGGTACGACTGCTCGAATCCGACCATTTCTCGGCCCTGAAAGGCCGTCGGTACGATATCATCGTGTCCAATCCGCCCTACGTCGGGGAGCGCGAGATGCGCGCCTTGCCCCCGGAGTATCGGCACGAGCCGCGTCTCGCCCTCGCATCGGGCAAGCAGGGTCTCGATTCGGTGCGCGTCATCCTGGAGCAGGCGGCGCGGCATCTCACCCCGGGCGGCATTCTCGTCGTCGAGGTGGGCAACACCGAGACGCTGTTGCGCCGGCGCTGGCCGCGGGTGCCGTTCACCTGGCTCGAGTTCGAGCGCGGTGGCGGCGGAGTGTTTGTGTTGACCCGCGAGCAGTTGCAACGTCATGTCCGGTAACACCATAGGTCGACTCTTTCAGGTCACCACCTTCGGCGAAAGCCACGGGCCGGCGTTGGGTTGCATCATCGACGGCTGCCCTCCGGGACTCGAACTCTCAGAGGCGGATTTCCAACGCGACATCGACCTGCGCCGCACCGGCACCTCGCAGTTCGTCAGTCAGCGCAAGGAAGCGGATGCCGTGCGCATCCTCTCCGGGGTCTTCGAGGGGCGCACCACGGGCACGGCGATCGGCCTGCTCGTCGAGAACACCGACGCCCGCTCACGCGATTACGACAAGATCAAAGATCGTTTTCGGCCGGGGCACGCCGACTACACTTACGAGCACAAGTACGGCTTTCGCGATTACCGTGGCGGCGGTCGTTCCTCAGCACGCGAGACCGTGATGCGTGTGGCGGCGGGCGCCATCGCCCGCAAGTATCTGGCTAGCCGGCTCGGCATTGAGATCCACGGATACCTAAGCAAGATCGGCTCGCTCGAGATCGATCCGGTCGCACCTCACACCGCCTACGACAACCCGTTCTTCTGCCCCGATCCTGCGCGGGTCGCTGAGCTCGAAGCGCTGATTTGGCAGTTGCGCAGCGACGGCGATTCGATCGGCGCGCGGGTCACCGTGGTGGCGCGCGGCGTGCCGCCGGGTCTGGGCGAGCCGGTGTTCGATCGCCTCGATGCGGATCTCGCTTACGCGATGATGGGCATCAATGCCGTGAAGGCCGTGGAGATCGGTGCGGGCACGCGCTCGGTGGAGCAGCGCGGCAGCGAACATCGCGATGAACTCACGCCGCAGGGCTTTCGCTCCAACAACGCAGGCGGCGTGCTCGGCGGTATCTCGAGCGGGCAGGACATCATTGTGCATGTCTCGTTGAAGCCCACTTCGAGCATCCAGGTGCCCGGACAGACCATCAACGTGGCAGGCGAGCCTGTCGAGGTGATCACCACGGGTCGGCACGACCCTTGCGTGGGGCTGCGCGCCACGCCCATTGCTGAGGCAATGCTCGCGATCGTGCTGATGGATCACTGGCTGCGCCATCGGGCGCAGAACGGGGACGTGCGCTGTGCGACACCCGACATCAGCAAGCCAAAGATTTCGACAGACGGAGAGCAGGGATGAGTGATCGACAGTGGAATGTGGCGGTACTCGGCGCCACGGGGCTCGTGGGAGACACCATGATCAAGGTGCTCGAGGAGCGCAAGTTCCCGGTCAAGCAGCTCTTCCCGCTCGCGAGCAACCGCTCGCTTGGCAAGGATGTTGAGTTCAACGGCAAGAAAATCCCCGTCATCGACGTCGAGACCTTCGATTTTGCGCAGGCTGACATCGGGCTATTTTCTGCGGGTGGCGAAGTGTCGCGCCTCTACGCGCCGAAGGCCGCGGCAGCGGGCTGCGTCGTCATCGACAACACCTCCGAGTTTCGCTACGACGATGACATCCCGCTTGTCGTCCCCGAGGTCAATCCGGAGGCGATCAAGCAGTTCACGCAGCGGCGCATCATTGCCAACCCCAACTGCTCGACCATCCAGATGCTCGTCGCCCTAAAGCCTTTGCACGACGCTGCGCGCATCGAGCGCATCAACGTGGCGACCTACCAGTCGGTCTCGGGCGCGGGCAAGGAAGCGGTCGATGAACTCGCCGAGCAGACGGTCGCGCTGATGAGCGGCAAGGGTCCGGTCAAGCCCAAGGTGGTGGCGGCGCAAATCGCCTTCAACGTCGTGCCGCAGATCGACAAGTTCCAGGACAACGGCTACACGAAAGAAGAGATGAAGATGTTCTGGGAGACGCGCAAGATCTTTGCCGACCCCGACATCAAGGTGAACGCGACGACCGTTCGCGTGCCGGTATTCTTTGGACACTCCGAAGTCGTCAACATCGAAACTGCCCGCAAGCTCACCGTGCCCGAGGCGCGCAAGCTCCTCGAGGCGGCTCCGGGCGTGAAGGTCATCGACACGCGCAAGCCGGGCGGCTACCCCACGGCGGCGGTCGAGGCGGCCAACGATGATCGGGTGTTTGTCGGCCGCATCCGAGAGGACATCTCGCATGAGCGGGGCCTGAACCTCTGGATCGTTTCGGACAACATCCGCAAGGGTGCCGCCACCAACAGCGTGCAGATTGCGGAAATCCTGGTCCGCGAGTACCTTTGATCGCTATGCGCGCGCTCGTCACAGCCTTGTTGGCCGCGGTGTTGCTATCGCCGTCCGGCGCGGCGGCGCTCGAACTCGGGGCATCGCGTTTGCTCTCGTCTGCGGGCGAACCCCTGAACGTCGAAATTCCTGTCCTGCAAGCCGAGCCTGAGCAACTTGAGCGCCTGCGTCCCGAGTTGCCGGCGCGCAGTCGCTCCGCCAACCTCGCCGGCGCCATCATCACCCTCGAGCGAGAAGGGCCCCGCAGCCCGCTGTTGCGGGTGCGCAGCGTCGGTCCCATGGACGGCAAGGCCGTCACTTTCCTCGTGATTGCCGACTGGGGTCGCGGTCGAACGCTGCGCACCTACACCGTCTTGCCCGAGCCACCGGTGCAATCGCCGGCCTCGCTCTCGACCTCGAAGTCGGAGGGCGCAGCGAGCCCGGCAACTACCGAGGTCATCCGCTCGACGCCGATCGAAGAAGGCACTCCGGTGCCGCGCGCGCGTGCGGAAGCCGAGACCGTGATTCCGGCCGCCAATGCGGCGCCCACGCCTACGGCGGGATCTGACTCCAACGCCGCGACGCGTACCGTGCGTCGTAACGAAACTTTGATGTCGATCTCGCGCGAGTGGTCAGCTCGCACGGGCGCCACGCTCGCGCAAACGATGCTGGGCATTTACCGCGCCAACCCCGAAGCCTTCGGTAACGGCATGGGCGACATGAAGGTCGGCTCGACGCTGAAGCTGCCCGATGCAGCCACGCTGCGCGCGGTATCCAACGCCGAGGCCAATCGCGAAGTCGGCCGGCAACTCGGCATTTGGGGACAGTCTGCGCCTGCGAGCCCGGCACCTGCGGCACCGGTTGCACCTGTGAGCCCGGCACCGGCCCCCAAGCAGCCGGCGGCACCCGCTGCATCGACCCCCAAGACACCGCCCGTTGCTACCAAGCCGGCACCGCCTGCTGCGCCGGCGCCGATCGCGGTAGCTCCCGCTGCGGCTCCCCCCGCGCCGGTCGCAAAAGACCCGGCATTCAAGTCGCTGGAGGCGCGCGTGGCGCAGGCCGAGCGTGAGCTCGCGGCGTTGCAGGCTCGCCTCGGCCAGGTCGAGAAGATCAAAACGGCGCCGCCGGTTGTGACCGCACCGCCCGTCGCTGTGGCACCGCCTGCGGTGACAACGCCGCCTGTTGCTGCTGCACCGCCGCCGGCTGCCGCAGCCCCGGCACCGCTGACCTTCAACGAGTCGTCGCCACCGCCAGCGACCGGCGCGGCAGACGCAGCGGCCCCCGCCGCAGCGCCGACGCCCCCTGCGGCCTCAGGCCCCAAGGTTCCGTCCTTGCCTGCGGCACCGCCGTTCAAGCCGGCACCGACTCTTCAAGAGCGCGCACTCGAGATCGCCAAGCACTACTGGTGGGCGCTTGCTGGCGCGGGCGGTGCGCTGTTGCTAGGCATCGCAGCGCTTGTCATTGTCCGCCGCCGGCGTGCCGCCGCAACAGCCTCAAGCGAACCCGCGCAGGAGATGACCTTTGACCTTCCGCCCATCAAGCCCTCGCGCGCGGAGCCCGAAGATCTCGACGATGTGCTGATGCGCCCCGCAGGCAACGCCGGCGGTGCTTCGTCTGGTGGTGCTGCCGCCGGTGCGGCTGCGGGCCTCGGCGCCGCCGCCATGGCCGCAATGGAACCCGCAGCCTCGGTGCCCGAGACGCGAGTCGCGCCGCCGCCGCTGCCGAATGATCTCGAGGGTGATCCCCCGCCGATTGATGAAGCGGGCAGCATGATCGACCTTGCGCGCGCCTACATCGAGATGGGCAACTTCGACTCGGCCATGATGGAGTTGCAGACGGCGTTGCGCACTGGTGATGAAGCGCAGCGTGCCGAGGCCCTGCGACTGCTGGACTCCTTGCCGAAGTCATGACCCGATGGGCCATGGGTGTCGAATACGACGGCACCCACTTCTGCGGTTGGCAACAACAGCCGCAACTGCGCACCGTACAAGGCGAACTCGAACGCGCACTGTCGCTCGTCGCGGATGCGACCATCACGGCCGTCTGCGGCGGGCGCACCGATGCGGGTGTGCATGCGCAAGGGCAGGTGGCGCACTTCGACACCGACGTGCGTCGCTCGATGCGCGCCTGGGTTCTGGGCACGAACGCACATCTGCCGCGACAGGCGAGCGTGAGTTGGGTGCGTCCGGTGCCTGAGTTTTTTCATGCGCGCTACAGCGCGCTGCGCCGCCACTATCGTTACAGCATTCTCAATCGCGCCGCGCGTAGCGCCATGCACGAGGGTCGCACCACCTGGATCCATGCTCCGCTCGATACCGAACGCATGCAGGCGGGTGCTGTGCATCTGCTCGGCGAACATGATTTCAGTGCGTTTCGGGCTGCGGAGTGTCAGTCGAACTCGCCCATTCGCCGTGTCGATCGGCTGCAGATCGAGCGCAGCGGCGAACTGGTGCACATCGATATCGCTGCCAATGCCTTCCTGCATCACATGGTGCGCAACATCGCAGGGCTGCTGATCGAGGTCGGGCGCGGCGAGCGCACGCCCGAAGCCGTCAAAATGCTGCTCGAGGGGCGCGATCGGCGTGCCAATGCACCCACAGCCCCCGCGGAAGGTCTAGCCTTGCGGCGCATTGAGTATCCCGCGGCCTTCCGGCTGCCCGATCCGGTATATTCCTGACCCCATGGCCTGGTTCGAAAAAATCGTCCCCTCGCGCATCAAGACCGAACGCCGTTCGCGCTCGGTGCCGGAGGGGCTGTGGATCAAGTGCGCGGTGTGCGATGCGCCGCGGCACGGAGGTCGGCGCGGGCGTAACTCCGCAGGACCCGCTGAAGTTCCGCGACAGCAAGCGCTATAAGGATCGCCTCGTCGCCGCGCAGAAGAGCACGGGCGAAAAAGACGCCATGGTGGTGATGGCGGGCACGCTCGAGGGCATGTCTGTGGTGGCTGCGGCGTTCGAGTTCCAGTTTCTCGGTGGCTCGATGGGTTCGGTGGTCGGCGAGCGCTTCCGGCGCGGTGTCGAGGAAGCCATCGCGCGGCGCGCGCCCTTCGTGTGTTTCTCCGCGAGCGGCGGTGCACGCATGCAGGAAGCCTTGCTCTCACTCTTGCAGATGGCGAAGACGAGCGCAGCGCTGACGCGCCTTGCCGCCGAAGGCTTGCCGTTCATTTCCGTGCTCACCGATCCCACGACCGGCGGTGTCTCGGCGAGTCTTGCGATGCTGGGTGATCTTAACGTCGCAGAGCCCAAGGCCTTGATTGGGTTCGCCGGGCCGCGCGTCATTCAGCAGACGGTGCGCGAGACGCTGCCCGAGGGTTTCCAGCGCAGCGAGTTCCTGCTCGAACACGGCGTGATCGACATGATCGTCGATCGACGCGAGCTGCGAGCGCAACTCGCGCAGTCCTTGCGTATGTTGCTGCGGCAGCCGCCCATCGCGGCACCTGATGCGCCTGCGGCGATACCCGATTCGCCTGCGGCCGCGTCCGATGCGCCCGCTGGCTGACTGGCTCGCGCACCAGCAGGCGCAGCACCCTAACGCCATCGAACTCGGCCTCGAGCGGGTCCGCGAGGTCGCGACTCGTCTTTCGTTGCTGCCGTGGCGCATACCGACCGTGCTTGTGGCCGGCACCAACGGCAAAGGCTCGACGGTCGCCGGGCTTACGGTGCTCGCTCGCGCCAGTGGTTTGCGCGTCGGCACCTATACCTCGCCGCACCTGCAGCATTACAACGAACGCATCGCGATCGATGGGGCGCCGGTGAGCGATGCGCAGCTCATCGAGGCCTTCGAGCGCATTGAGCAGGCGCGCGGCACAGTGCCGCTGACTTTCTTTGAATACGGCACGCTCGCGGCCTATCTGGTGTTTGCCACGCAGCGCGTCGAGGTTGCGATGGTGGAGGTGGGCCTTGGCGGGCGGCTCGATGCCACCAACATCATCGATGCCGATGTCGCGGTGATCACTTCCATCGGCCTCGATCACATGGACTGGCTCGGGCCCACGGTCGAACACATTGGTCGCGAGAAGGCCGGTATCTGTCGCGCAGGGCACCCCGTCATTCTCGGCATGCCGCCATGGCCGGCGAGCGTGCGCGAGGTCATTGCCACACTCGACTGCCCGGTGCGCGAACTCGGTGTCGACTTCGAGCCGATCCCGACTCTCGTGGGCCCTGCTCGCGCCGTCAACGGGGCTGCGGCGTTGGCCGCGTTTGAGACCTTGCTTGAGCGGCGGGCAGATCTCGTGCCGCCACACCGGCTCGATCGCGCGGCATCCCTTGCGGCACTGCAACAGGCGGCACCGCGCGGACGCTTTCAGCGCGTGCAGCACGAAGGTTGCGAGTGGATCCTGGATGTCGCGCACAACGCCGACTCGGCACGAGTGCTGGCCGAGGCGCTACGTACGTTGCCGCCTGCCCGCACGCTTGGCGTGGTCGGCATCCTGGGTGACAAGGACGCCGCGGCCATCGGCGAGTCACTCGCGCCCGTCATCGACGAGTGGGTGCTCTGCGGGCTTGAGGGTGCCCGCGGCTGCGATGCCGAAACCCTGCGCTCGCGTCTGCCTTCGCAGGTGCAGAGTGTTGCCCTCGTGGCTGATGTCGCCGAAGGCTGCGCCACCGCCTGCGCGCTCGCCGCGCCCGGCAGCCGCGTCGTCGTGTTCGGCTCGTTTCATGTCGTCGGGCCGGCGCTCGACTGGCTTCGGATATAATCCGCGCCTTGGATACCGCGCTGAAACATCGCCTCACTGGCGCCGTGATACTCGTGTTGCTGGCGGTGGCTGTGCTTCCGGAGCTGCTCACCGGCTCGGGTCGTGCGGCGCGGCCGAGCGCGCTGTTGCCGAGCGAAGGCGGCGGTGCCCCGGAGCGCAGTATCGACATCGATCTGACCGAGGCGGCCCGCGCTCCCGCAGGTGCGACGCCAAGCCCGGCACCCCAACCGGAACCCGAGCCTGCCCCGATTGCGTTGCCGACTCCGCCGGCGGTGATGGAAACGCCGCCTGCTACGTCGGCGCCTGCCGCATCGTCGCCCGCTGCGGTGCCATCGGCCGCGACACCTTCGCCTGCCGCATCGTCGCCTGCCGCAGCCGCACCTGTGGCCGCGAACGCACCGGTCGTTGCGCCGCCTGCCAAGCCGCCGGCCGCAGAGCCCGCCAAGGCGGCGCCGGCTGGCACGTACTTCGTGCAACTGGGTGTGTTCGTCAATCGCGCGAGCGCCGATCGACTGGAACGCACCTTGCGTCGGCAAGGCTTTAAGCCGCTCGTCAAGGAGGTCACGGCCTCGGGCAAGCGCATGTATCGCGTGCGGGTCGGCCCTGAGGTCGACCGCGCTGCGGCAAACGCGCTGCTCAAGCGCCTGACCGAAGCCGGCCACAAGGGCTCGGTGGTCAAGTAGAATCGCGCACCATGACGGTGCTCGATTACCTCATCATCGCGATCTTTCTCGCTTTCGCGATCTGGGGT
>RGWK01000064.1 GCA_010029775.1 Gammaproteobacteria bacterium | reverse complement strand
TGCCGTCGTCTCCAACCACGAGGAACAGCGCCGGCTGACCGAGTGGCATGGACTTCCCTTCCACCACCTGCCCATCGAACCGGGTCGCAAGGCAGAACAGGAACGGCGCATGCTCGACCTGTTCGCATCGAGCCATGGTGAGCTGCTGGTTCTCGCCCGCTATATGCAGGTTCTGACGAGCGCAGCGTGTCGCGAGCTGAAAGATCGCGCAATCAACATCCATCACTCCTTCCTGCCGGGGTTCAAGGGCGCCAAGCCCTATCACCAGGCCTATCAGCGCGGTGTGAAACTGATTGGCGCCACGGCGCACTACGTCAACGAAGATCTCGATGAAGGCCCGATCATCGAGCAAGCGGTGGAGCGAGTAGACCACACGCTCTCACCCGAACAATTGACCACCATCGGCAATGAGATCGAGAGCGTGGTGCTTAATCGCGCCGTACAGTGGCACGCGGAGAGCCGTGTGTTCGAGTTCGGCAACCGGACAGTCGTGCTGCGCTAGCAGAGATGCCGGACGACTCTACGCGTCCAGCAATCGTCTTAACTGCTCCGCCGACATTGGCTCACAGAGCCACCGTCCCTGGGCCATCGGGCACCCCAGGTCACGCAGCGTATCGAAATCGACTTTTTGCTCTACGCCCTCGGCCGTACAGCTGAGCGAGAGATCGCTCGCCAGATTAACCACTGATCGCACAATGGCCCGCGCCTGAGCGTTGCTCGCAAGATCGCGAACGAAGCGCCTGTCGATCTTCACCCCGGCGAATGGGTAACGGATCAAGGTTGCGAGCGATGCGTAGCCTGTACCAAAGTCATCGAGCACTAGCTTCAAGCCTTGGTCGATCAACCCGTGTACGGCCGCTTTTGTTCGGTCGTCATCTGCCAGCAGGGCAGTCTCCGTGATTTCGCAGGCGATCTGATCCGGTGGCACGCCGAAATCCTTGAGCATACGCGCCAGGTCGGTCACGAAGTCATCGTGACGGAGCTGCAACGGGGATACGTTGATATTCAACACCAGTGGGCTTGCCGACCCTCGCCATGTCTGTCGCCCAAGCAAGGCCAGGCGGAAGAGTTGCCGACCGAGCGCATGGATGTTGCCGGTACGCTCGGCCATGCCTATGAAATCTGCCGGTGAGATCGCGCCGAGCTGCGGATGATTCCATCGTGCCAGCGCCTCGCAGGCAACAGGCACTACCTGTATCACGTCATAAATGGGTTGAAATAGCACTTCGATCGAGGCGACATCAGACTGCAGCGTCCGCTCCAACTCGACCACAAGCCGCTGCTCGCTGTTAGTCAGGCTAACCACGCGACCTCCGTTAACGATGGGCACGACAAGCGCCCAGAGGCGCGGAGCGGCTCATTATAGTGCGCCGCCGTCGGGCCCGAAGTCGACCTTCGTTTTGCTAAAGACGATGCCATCGTCGTTGATTTTCATGGCCTCGAGTTCAGAGAGCACCGCCAGGAACTCGCCCTTCACCACGTGCTGGCGCCTCGTCGGGATGTAGAGATGATTGAAATGCGGCTCGATGGGCGCGAGGAACTCGGCTACGGACACGCCTGCCACATTGCGCAGGTGATGCCCGATAAACTCGACAATCAAGGTCTCGGTCCGCGACAGCACACCCTGCATGCCTTTCAAGGCAAAATATTCGGAGCCCTCGATATCCATCAGTATGAGATCGAAGCGCTCGTCAGCCGGATCGACCAGGGTGTCGAAGGGCACCATGGGCACGCGAATGGTCTGCGGGCGATCGTAGTAGTACTTGGCGGCCTTGACCTGCGGCTCGCGTTTGCTGCCGCCGGAGTTGGCGGTGCTCAAAACGAAATTGATCTCTCCGACCGACTCGCCGACGGCGACGTTATGGGCCGACACGTTGGTCACGCCGTTGAGAGCGAGGTTGCGCTGCAGGAACGCGAAGGTTCGAGGATTGGCCTCCACCAGATAGGCCTTGCGTACCTTGCGCGTTGCCGGAATCGCCAGAGCCCCGATGTGGGTGCCGATGAAGGCCACGGTCGATTGCGCGTTAATCAAGGCCTCGATCCGCTGCAGCTCGTCGTCGCCGTACCGACCCTCGAAGCGCAACTCCCGCCCCACCACCCGATCGGCAGGGTCGACGAGCAGGGCACAGTCACCGGTATCGATCAGCAAGCCGCTGACATACGGGCCCGTCAGTCGACGCATCAGCCGCGCTTTCGTCTGGGCGATTCGGTACTTGAGCGAGCGCAGCATCGACCCGTGTCCTCCCGGAGGGAGACATGTTACCCGCACCCGCTTGATGCAGGGTAGACGAAAAGAGCGATCTACTTCGTATGAATCGCGAAGTACGGATGAGCACCCTCGCGCAGCTCGCGCTTCAGTACCTTGCCACCGACGTTGCGCGGTACCGCGTCGATGAAGCCCAATTCCCGGGGGACCTTGTAGCCCGCCAACTGCAGGCGAGCGAAGGCAACGATATCGTCAGCAAGCGCTTGTCCGGCCGCCTGGCCTTCACGTAGCACGACGAACCCCCGTACACGCTCTCCCCAATGGGCATCGGGTACCCCGACGACACAGGACTCGCGCACCGCAGGATGCTGCTCGAGGACGATCTCGACCTCGCGCGGATAGACGTTGAAGCCGCCCGTCACCAGCATGTCTTTTTTTCGATCGACGATGTACAGGAACCCCTCCGCATCACGGCGGGCGAGGTCACCGGCACTCACCCACCCTCCCTGGCGCACGCATTCGGCAGTCAATTCCGGCTTGTTCCAGTAGCTCTCAAAAAGATACGGCGACCGGGAGAACAGCTCGCCAACCTCCCCCACGGGCACCTCACTGCCATCGGGAGCAAGCAGTCGAATTTCATTGAGCGCAAAAGCGCGGCCGACGGACTGTTGGGTTCGAAGTTGGTCCTGCGGCCGGATATTGGTGACGATACCCGCCTCAGTCGACCCGTAGGTCTCATGCAGCAAGCCTTCGCCAAAATAGTCGATAACTTTTTGCTTGAGCTGCTGCGGCAGTGCCGCAGCGTTGGAGATGATGGTCTGCAGAGCTTCGAAGGCACCGCGGTACCGAGCCAGCGTCTCCGCGGGCAAAGCGAGAATGGCCTGAAAGTGCGTCGGCACCATGAAGACGCCCGTGAAGCGGCCCATAGCCAGTCGCTCGAGCACTCGCGCGGGGTCGAAGCGGGTGGCAATCTCGACGAAGCCACCGAAGTACAAGGTGCACATCATGAAGGCGAAACCCGCACCGTGCGACATCGGGGCCAACGCCAGGAAACGATCATCGGGGCTGTAACAACCGTATTCCATCGCCATCCCGTGGAACGTCAACGCACGCGACCGATGCGAAATGACGATACCTTTCGGCTGACCCGTAGTGCCGGAACTGTAGACGAGCGTGAAGGGCTCGGTTTCCGCAAAACGCGGCAACTCCCGCTCGTCGATCGGCGAGTGACTGGCAAGCCAGCGCTCATACGTCGATCCAAGCACGATCAGTCGCAGCTTGCGATCGCCGAGACCCAAGGCGAGCGCTTCACGCGCGACCGCTTCAAGCGAGGGGTGCACCACGAGCACCGAGGGCGAACAGTCGCGACACGTGGCCGCGATTTCGGCGGCGGGGCTGCGCGCATTGAGGGTGACGACGATGCCACCCACGTCGCTGAAACCGCAGAGAAGTTCAGGGTACTCGGCGCAGTTGGGGGCCAAGATGGCTACCCGATCGCCGAGATTCACGCCGAGCTCGCGCAACGCGGCGCCTGAAACCTGCTGCACACGCTCGCGCAACTCGCCATACGTGAAGCGACGACCCTCGCACTCGAGAGCGAGTCGCTGCGGATCTCGACGTCCGACGGCGTGCAAGCCATCGGAAATACGCAACGCGCGGTACAGCTCGCTCACGGCTTCTTGCTGCGGACGCGTTTGTATCCCGGCAGCTTGAATATCCGCAGCGCGTTATCCCGCATCAAGGCTCGCTCGGACTCCGGTCGCAGCCCCAGTTCCTTGACCTCCCGAACGGCACGCTCAGGATCGATCACAGGCCAATCCGTACCGAACAACACTTTGTCGCGACCGTAGGTGTTGAGGTAGTGCACATAGGACGCAGGCCAGTGACGGGGTGCGTAGGCATCTCCCGCGGTGTACACATTGGGATGCTTCCAGCACATCGAAATCATCTCGTCAGTCCAGGGCACGCCGATATGGATGCCAATCAGCGTCAGCTCCGGAAAGTCGATCGCGACCTGATCGAGCGTGATCGGCCGACCTACGCTCGGAAGACGACGTTCGCGGGTGTACACGAGGTTGTGACCCACCTGCATCATTATGGGTACACCGAGCTCCGCGCATTTGGCGTAGTACGGGTAATATTTGGCGTGATCGGGGGCGAGACCAAACCAATGCGGGTAGAGGTGCGCTCCCACGAACCCGCACTCCTTCACGGCATACGTCAGATCGGCGAGGCCCTTCATGCCTCGGAACGGATCAACCCCCGCAAGTCCCGAAAACCGGTCGGGCCAGCGTGAGCAAACTGCAGCGACGCGATCAATCGGCAGCTCGAAGGAACCTCGCACGTTCAAATCGCCCGCTCGCACTGCGATGAGCAGCGAACGTTCGATGCCCGCGCGATCCATCTTGCGCAGATACTGGCTGACCGGGATGCCGCGCCAGTAACGCTTATCGAGACGCACCTGCGCCTTGAATGCGTCATCCAGACCTGTTTGTCCGAGGCGCACTGCAGTGGGATCGAAGAGATTACAGACGATATCGATAGTGCCGATCATCACTGAAACGTAACCCAACTTTCACGGGTTTGCATTCATCGTCCACACATGTGAACTTACGCACAGCACACGACGAACGGAACGAGCGGGGGTAAGCGACGTGGCGGTCAAATCGGCGGGCCGGGTACTCGAAGTTCTCGAACTGATGGGTAGCGTGCGTAAGCCGCTCTCGGCCTCCGAGGTGGGCCGAATCCTCGACTACCCAAAGTCGAGCACCAACGTATTGCTCAGGTACCTGACCCAGCTGGGCTACCTTTCCTTCGATCAGGACACGATGCATTACTTCCCCTCGCTCCGAGTCACCTCACTCGGCGCCTGGATTCCGGCGGCCTTGTATGGGATCGGCGATGCCGCATCGATGCTGCAGGAGGTCCACGACGTCACCAGCGAAACCGTCACGCTGTCCACGCGCGCCGGTCAGTCGATGCGCTTCATTCGGGTATTACCCGGCAGTCATTTCATCGCTCTCAAGATGGACGAGGGCACCGTGGCACCCCTGTTTGGCACCAGCGTGGGCGCTGCATTTCTGGCGACTCGTCCCCCTGCCGAGGTCAAGCGGCTCGCCGAAGCCGCTCGGACGATGGCTCGTACCCGCGCGGCCCGCCAGGCAATCGACGGGACGCTACAAAGCCTCGCGCAGGTGCGCAGGGCTGGCTACTCGATCACCTACGCGAGTCTCTTCCCGGACACCGGCGCGGTGTCCATGGCACTGCCGTCAACCAGTGATGGCAACGTCCTTGTGATGGGTGTCGGCGGCCTCAGCGAACGAATCCGCCGCAACGAGCGCGCGATCGTGCGTGCCATGCGCGCAGCCATTACGACGCACCTGGCGCCGACATCGCGGCAGGATCATCGTTCACATACGTGAATCTTCAATCCGCACTCATCACCAGCACTTAAACTCGTGCGGAATGCCCGACCTGTCGGGCATGGTGACTTACTGGAGGAATCCCCATGACCACGGCCACTGCAACGACCCTCGCTTCCGACGCCATGCTCTCGCTGTACCGCACCATGGTGCGCATCAACGAAACCGACAAGGCCGTGACGCGCGGCCTCAGCGCCGGCGAAATCATGTTCCAGTACTACCCCGTCGGAGGACAGGAAGCGATTTCGGCGGGCGTCGGGGCGGCGTTGCGAGCCGACGATTTCGTCTCGACCACCTACCGCGGCATCCACGACATCGTGGCCAAGGGCACACCACTCAACGACATCTTCGCCGAGCTCTACGGCAAGCTGCCGGGGACCTGCAAGGGTAAGGGTGGTCCGATGCATCTGTCGGATCCGGCCTCGGGCCTGATGATCACCACAGGCATCGTCGGCGCGGGTCTGCCAATCGCCAACGGCCTGGGTCTTGCCGAGCAGCTTCGCGGCACCGACAAGGTCTGCGTCTGCAACTTCGGCGATGGCGCAACCAGCATCGGTGCCTTCCACGAAGCGCTGAACCTCGCTGCCGTGTGGAAGCTGCCGGTCATCTTCGTCTGTCAGAACAACCAGTACGCTGAATACACCTCGCTCGCCGAGTACACGCTGACCAAGGATTTCTCGAAGCGGGCGGCCGCCTACGAAATGACGGGCGTCCGCGTCGATGGCACAGATCCGGTCGCCGTGCATGAGGCGGCCACAGCGGCCGTTGCGCGTGCCCGCTCCGGCGAGGGCCCCACTTTGATCGAAGCCGTGTGTCACCGACTGCAGGGTCACTCCTTCGGCAGTGACGAGGGACACATGGACGCGGCGGCGCTGGCCGCGGCGCGCAGCGACACGCCGGTCGCTCGGTTCCGCAGGCGCCTGATCGATGCGGGCATCGCCACCGACGCAGCACTCAAGGAACTCGAAGCCACAATCCGCAAGGAGATCGATGCCGCGAGCGACTATGCACGCCAGGCACCGGCACCCGACACCGCAGAGTTGTACACCGACGTGTTCGCCGACACGGCGAGCATCCCCGACCACGTGATTGCCACTGCAACGCCCCGGGCCGCCGGGCAGTATCAGCCGCAGTCCGAGCGGATGATGACCTTCGGTCAGGCGGTGAACGAAGCCCTCGCCATAGCGCTCGAGGCAGACAAGAACGTGTTCCTGCTCGGCGAGGACATCGCCGACCCTGCGGGCGGTGTCGTCAAGACCACCTATGGTCTATCGACCCGCTTCGGTCGAGATCGCGTGCGACCGACTCCGATCGCAGAACAAGCCATCGTCGGCGCCGCCATCGGCGCAGCCATGGCCGGGATGAAGCCTGTCGCTGAAATCATGATCAATGACTTTCTCATGGTGTGCATGGACCAGGTGAGCAACCACGCTGCCAAGCTCCGCTACATGTCGGGCGGCAAGACCAGCGTACCGCTCGTCATCCGTACGCTCACGGCCGGGTTTGTGGGTAGCTTTGGTGCTCAGCACTCTCAATCGCTCGAGGCCTGGCTCGCCCATACGCCGGGCATCAAGATCGTCTACCCGAGCACGCCTGCTGAAGCGAAGGGACTGCTGCTGTCTGCGATCGACGATCCGGATCCGGTCGTGTTCTTCGAGTCGATGCGCGCCTACTTCGCACCTGGCCCGGTGCCCGAAGGCGACTACCGCATCCCGCTCGGTCAGGCGGACGTCAAGCGTCGGGGCAAGGATCTAACCATCATTACCTACGGCTGGACCGTGAGCGAGGCGCTGGCCGCTGCCGAGACACTCGCCACAGAGGGCGTGGACGCCGAAGTTTTGGACCTGCGCACCATTGTGCCGCTCGATGTGGCCGCGATCCTCGAGAGCGTCGGCCGGACCAAGCGTGCCATCGTGCTGCATGCTGCGACCGAGTTTGGCGGCTTCGGCGGCGAAGTGGCGAGCATCATTCACTCGCGTCTGCATGGGCAACTCGCAGCACCCGTGGCCCGAGTCGGTGCGCGCTACACGCCCGTGCCGTTTGCGGCAGGACTCGAAAGCTTGCACTTCCCGCAGGCGAATCGGGTTGTCGATGCCGCGCGCGCAATGCTCGCCCGCTGAGTCGACGCACACAGCACAGAGCACACCATGGCTACCACGCTGCGTATCCCCAAAGCCGCCGTCTCCATGCGCGAGGGCACTCTCGTTGCGTGGTTGGTACCGAACGGCGCCATCGTGGGTGAGGGTGACCCGCTCTACACGCTGGAACTCGAGAAATCGACCATGGACGTCGAGTCCCCCGCAGCGGGCATGATTCGCCAGACGGGTGTAGCCGGCACCAAGTACAAGGTTGGCGAAATCATTGGTGAGATTGGCGAGGCCCAGTCCGCCGCAATCGTCACCGCGATGTTCGGTTCGCTGCAGCGCGTGGTGCAGGTCGTGCCGGAACTCGAATCAGCCATGCAGGCTTGGGCGACCGATACCGGAGCGGGCCCGTTTTTCGTGTTCTCGAAAATCGCGTTTACGGCGTACGAACATCGGGGCCTGACCGCACTACCCTCTCTGTCGATCGCCACCGGATTTTCGGGCGAGGTACTGATCGAACTTGTGCAGTTGCACGATGACACGCCAAGCCCATGGCGAGAGCTAGGGGTCGGTACCCTTGCTCCGGCGCTGATAGTCGATGATCTCGATGCAGCGCTCGCGACCCAGCTCGAGAGCGGTCGCGCCTGCATCACGCGCGGCACCTACGGATTCGGTGCGCGCTTTGCCTTCGTGGAAACGCCGGCTTCCACAGGCAGGGGGTTACAACTCATCGAAAAGCACTTTGTGCTGACGCAACTCACCAGTGCCATGCGCGAGGCGAGCACCGACTGGGATCGAACGTCGCTGACCGCGACACTGAAGTAAACGCCCCGCGGTGACTTGGCCCGGGTCGATGTCGTAGAACCGATTACTCGATCGGTGTCAGCCGATACAGTGTGCCCAGCGACTCGGACAGCACGTACAGCGCACCGTCCCCACCCTCGCGTACATCGCGAACCCGACCGAATCCGCCGATCCGTTCTTCCGCCATGACGGCATCGCCCTTCAGGGTGAGACGCACCAGCTCCTGTGCGGCCAAAGCGCCCATGAACACGCTGTCGCGCCACTCCGGGAACAAACGCCCGGTGTAAAACGTGAGGCCCGAAGGACCGATCGATCGGGGCAACCAAATCTTCAAGGCTCGTGGCACGTCGGCCCGCTCAGTGCCCTCGCCGATGGTTCGGCCGAGACCATAGGTCCGGCCATGAGTGATCACCGGCCAACCGTAGTTGCGACCACCACGGAGAATATTCAGCTCGTCGCCCCCTTGGGGACCGTGCTCGTGCGCCCACAGTTCGCCCGTGCGCGGATGCAGCGCCGCGCCCTGCACGTTGCGATTGCCGTAGGTGAAGATCTCGGGCAGAGCGCCGTCACGCTTGACGAACGGATTATCGACCGGCGTCCCTCCGGTCTCCGTAACTCTCAGCACTTTGCCCAAGTGGTTACCGAGGTTCTGGACATCATCCTGTCGACCGCGATCGCCGAGCGTCACGAACAAATGTCCGTTGCGATCCCACACGAGCCGCGATCCGAAGTGCTGACCGGCCGTTGCCTTGGGCTGCTGCCGGAAGATCACCTGAACGTCCGACACCGTGCAGCGCTCTGCCTGACAGGCAAGCCGACCGCGCGCGACCTCCGTGCCCACCTCGTTACCGGAGCCTGCAGAGTAGCTCCAGTAGATCAACCGGTTCTCTCGGTAGGCCGGATGGGCCACTACATCAAGCAGACCGCCTTGGCCGCGCATGACAACCGGCGGCAAGCCAGCCACCGGCTGCGCGAGCAGTTTTCCGTCGCGCAGGACACGCAGGTTGCCGGCCTTCTCGGTAATCAGGATCAACCCATCCGGCAACAGCGCCACACTCCACGGGGAAGCGAGTCCGCTCGCCAGAACCTGCGACTTGACCGTGTAGCGCTCGGTCTTGATGGGCGCGTCCTGGGCGACGAGCCGGGCGCCGGCAGTCACCGAC
>RGWK01000063.1 GCA_010029775.1 Gammaproteobacteria bacterium | reverse complement strand
TTCGACGGTCAGGCGCAGGCCCTGGCCGTGGTAACGAAGGTCGACCTGATAGCTCGTGGTGATCTCGCTCTTCGAGACCCCCTCGGCTTCGAGGCCCTTCGACGCATCGCCCGCCAGAGTCTTCAGGATTTTTTCGATTTCCTTGGCGTTGGTCTCGCTGAACTTGCGCACGTAGGTGCGCGCGCGCTCGTCACGCACGGCGGTGGTCGCATCACCGAGTGCGCAGAGCACGCCCGGGCCAGGCGGAATGATCGATGGCCAGGAGCCGAGCAGTCGCGACAGCGCGTTGGCATGCAGCGGGCCTGCGCCACCAAAGGCGATCAGCGCGTAGTCACGCGGATCGTAGCCCTGCTCCACCGACACGAGGCGCAGCGCACCCACCATGTTCTCGTTGACGATGTTGTAGATGCCTTGCGCCGCTTGCTTGACGTTAAGCCCCAACGCATCGCCGACCTTCTTCACGGCCGTCTGCGCGAGGTCCCGGTTGAGCACCATATCGCCGCCCAGCTTCTGCATTTCCGGCAGATACCCGAGCACAATGTTGGCATCGGCCACGGTGGGCTCCGTGCCGCCACGGTTGTACGCAGCGGGGCCGGGATCTGCGCCCGCCGACTGCGGGCCAACGCGCAGAGCCTTGGTCAGCTCAGGAACGTGAGCAATCGATCCGCCGCCCGCACCGACCGTGCGGATGTCGACCGAGGACGCACGAACCGTGACGTCGCCGACCGTGGTTTCGCGACGCAGCCGCGGCTGACCGCCCTGGATGAGCGCCACGTCGGTGGAGGTGCCGCCGACGTCGACCGTGAGCAGGTTCGGGAAGCCGGCTTGCACCGCAACCCACAGCGCACCCGTCACGCCGCCCGCAGGGCCCGACATCAGCAAGTTGACCGGATACTCCGCCGCCGACGACGCCGATGCCAGACCACCATCCGAGCGAAGGATGTGAAGTTTGACGTCCTTGGCGACCTCGCCGAGTTTGGCCTTGAGGTTTTTGACGTAGCGATCGACGCGCGGGCGCACGTAGGAGTTGGCGACCGTCGTAACGGTGCGCTCGTACTCCTGCATCTCCGGCACGACATCGGAGGAGATCGACACCGGCGTACCCGGCAGTTCCTCAATCGCGATCTCGCGCACGCGGCGCTCGTGCGCCGGGTTGGCAAACGAGTTGATCAAAGAAACAGTGAGTGCTTCGATGTTCTGCGCCTTGAGCGAACGCAGGCTTTGCCGCAGCGCTTTCTCATCCAGCGTCTTGACGACCTCGCCTTTTGCGCTGATGCGCTCATCGGCTTCGATGGTGCACGCGAGTGGCGCCATCGGCAGCGACTTGTTGTAGATGATCCAGCCGCCAAGACCGCCGGGCACGTAGGAGCGCGCGATCTGCAGCACCTGACGATACCCCTTGGTCGTGACCAGACCGCAGCGCGCACCGGTTCCGGTGAGCACCGTGTTCGTCGCCACCGTGGTGCCGTGCATCACGTGGTCGATCTGGCTCGGGTCGATACCCGCCCGCTCGCACACGCGCTTGATGCCGTTCAGCACGCCGATCGACTGATCGGCCGGTGTCGAGGGAACCTTGGCCGACCAGGTCTGGCCGGTTTTTTCTTGTACAAGCAGCAGGTCCGTGAACGTGCCGCCAACGTCTACACCCAATCGATATGACATGCGCCCCCCTTGGGCTCGCTATCGGGAAAAAGGAAAACCGTGTGGAGTATCCGACCTCGCCGCGCACGACGCAATCCGCATCTGCGCGTGCGTCCGTTGCCTAGGCCTCAAGCCGCCCGCGTCGCGGGCTTGGGGAACGTTCCCGCCTTCAGCAGCATGCTCGGAATGCTGCGGCCGAGAACGCCCTGCAACCACTCGCCGGTCGCAATCAACTTGTCGAGATCGATGCCGGTGCTAAACCCCGAGCGCTCCAGCATATAGACCAGATCTTCGGTCGGAATATTGCCGGTGCACGCCCTAGAATCTCAGTGACCTGCGACGGCACACCCACGCCGATGGTATCGGCGAAGGCGATCTCGTACGGATTGCCCTCGGCGACCCGCCGCGCGACCTCGATGACGCGCTCCACAGGGACCTCGCCCTCGAACGGGCAACCGAACGCGGCCGACACGGTCACCTGCGGGCGCACCCCGGCGGCGTGGGCCTGTTTGGCGATGTCGAGCCAAGCGGTGATGGATTCCTCGGTGCCGACACCCTGGTTGCGGCGGTTGAACGTGTCGCTGGCGACCACCGCCATGCCGACCTCGTTGCAGCCCGCGGCCACGGCGCGCTCGAAGCCTTTCTGGTTCAGCACCAGCCCGACGTAGCGCACGTCCGCTCGCTTGTTCAGGCCCGCCAGCACCTGTTCCGCATCGGCCATCTGCGGCACTTTCTTCGGGTTGACGAAGCTCGTCACCTCGAGCCGTCGCAGCCCGGCGTCGATGAGCCGTTCGATGAACTCGACCTTGGCCGAGGTAGGCATGACCCCAGGCTCGCTCTGCAATCCGTCGCGCGGCCCGACTTCGACGATTTCGATATGGCGTGTCATGTAACCCCCTCCGGTAGAAAACGCACTGTGGATTCTAGCAACAGACCCCGTGCCCACAGAGGCCGGTCGGCCGTACAATGTCCAGCGTCTTGCCGCATCGGCTTTTTCACTCGAGAGGTTTTGCGATGACCGTCGACCCCCAGTTCAAGCGTGGCCCCTTGTCCGATTTGCGCGTGCTCGAACTTGGCACGTTGCTCGCGGGGCCCTTTTGCGGCCAGCTTTTGGGAGACATGGGTGCCGAGGTCATCAAGATCGAACCGCCCGGCCAGGGCGATCCGATGCGCGCCTGGGGTCGGCAGAAGGCCGGCGAGCCCTCCTTGTGGTGGCCCGTGGTCGCGCGCAACAAGAAGGCCATCACCTTGGATATGCGCCAGGCCGAAGGTCAGAGCGTTTTCAAGGAGTTAGTTAAAAGTGCTGACTTTGTTCTTGAGAATTTTCGCCCCGGGACAATGGAAAAATGGGGCTGCGGATTCGAGGAACTTTCGAAGATCAACCCCAAGCTCATCATGATCCGCGTGTCGGGATACGGGCAGACCGGCCCCTACTCGCATCAGGCCGGGTTCGGCGCCATCGGTGAAGCGATGGGCGGTCTGCGCTACGTCGTCGGCGACCCCTCGACGCCCCCGTCGCGGATGGGCATCAGCATTGGTGACGAACTGGCGGCCACATTCGCCTGCCTTGGCGCCCTCTCCGCGCTGCATTACCGTGAGAAGACCGGACGCGGTCAGATCGTCGACTCGGCCATCTACGAGGCGGTGCTTGCGATGATGGAATCGCTCGTCACCGAGTTCGACAAGACCGGGTACATCCGCGAACGCACCGGCGCCATCCTGCCGAACGTAGCCCCGTCCAACGTCTACAAGACCGCCGATGGTCTGGTGCTGATTGCGGCCAATCAGGATACGGTGTTTGGCCGCCTCTGCGAGGCCATGGGTCAGCGTGAATGGCCCAAAGACGAGCGCTTCGTGAACCATCAGGCTCGCGGCGCCAACCAGAAGTTGCTCGATGGGCTCATCGAGGCCTGGACGCAAACCCTGACCACGCGCCAGGTGCTCGAGCTCATGGACAAGTTCGGCGTACCGGCCGGGCAGATCTACCGTGCGCCGGAAATGTTGGACGATCCGCACTTCAAGGCTCGCGACGCCATCGTCAAAACGCAGCATCCCTACTTCGGGGAACTTCGCATGCAGAACGTGGCGCCGAAGCTGTCCGAATCACCGGGGGGTATTCGCAGCTCCGCGCCCACGGAACTCGGCGAGCACAACGACGAGGTCTTCTCGCGCTTGCTTGGCTACGACGCAGCGCGGCTTGCCGCCCTGCGCGCGGCCAAGGTGATCTGAGCGTCGCCGTCGTGTCTGAGTCTCTCTCGGAGAACTACGCGCGTGGTGGGTTCGGCAAGTCGTTGCAGCCGGGGCAACGTCCGGCGCTGCTGATTATTGATTTCGTTCGTGCCTACCTGGAACCCGGCTCGCCGCTGTACGCGGGCGTCGAGCAAGCACGAGCCGACTGCGAGACCCTGCTGCACGCGGCCCGAGCTGCGGGAATTCCGATCGTACACACCAACGTGGTCTACCAGCCGGGTGGTCGCGACGGCGGGGTGTTCTTTCGAAAAGTGCCAGCCCTCAAATGTTTCGAGTCCGGCGCCCACCCGGATCTTGCTGCCTTCGCGAGCGGTCTCGAACCGCTGCCAGGCGAAACCGTGATCTCGAAGCAGTACGCCAGCGCGTTTTTCGGCACCTCTCTCGCCTCCACGCTGACGTCACAGGGTGTTGACAGCGTACTGATCGCCGGGCTTTCCACGAGCGGCTGCGTGCGCGCGAGCACCGTCGATTGCGTGCAGCACGGATTCATCCCGCTCGTGGTTCGCGAGGCGGTTGGCGATCGGGCGCCGGGGCCGCACGAAGCCAACCTGTTCGATCTGCAGGCGAAGTACGCCGAGGTCATTCACCTCGCCGACGCCCTGCGCTATCTGCAATCGCTGCCGCCGCGCAGCTGAGGTTCTGAGCATGCCGAGTATCGGTCCGATTTCTTGCGTCACCATCGCTGCGCCGGATCTGCAGCACCTGATCGACAGCTACCACCTGTATCTGGGCTACGAGCTGGTGGACCACGGTCGGGTGTCATCCGCACAAGCCGAGATCTGGAATCTGCCGGGCCTCGTCGGCCGTCGCTATGCACTCATGTTGCCAGGTGGCGAGGGACACACCTTTTTTCGTTTCATAGAGAGCAAGCCGGCCAACGACTACGTGCCCTTTCAGCACATGGGCTGGAACGCAGCAGAGCTGATGGTGCAGGACACCGACGGGATCGCTGCGCGCCTCGCGGACTCGCCCTTCAAGATCATCGGGCCACCGGCTGATTTGTCATTCTCCGACAAGATCCGCGCCATGCAGGCGCTCGGGCCCGCCGGTGAATCGATCTATCTCACCTCGTTCAAGGAAAAGCTCCCCGAGTTCGACACGCCCGATCCCAAGCACTATGTCGATCGGGTCTTCATCGTGATTCTGGGAGGGCCGTCCTGCGCGGCCATCAATGATTTTTATCACCAGCATTTCAACACCGCGAAAGCACCTGTAGTGCCCGCGGTGATCACCGTGCTGTCGAACGCGCAGGGGTTGCCGGCAGACAGCAAGCATGATCTTGCTGCCATCGCGCTGCAGGGTCAGTCGTTCATCGAGGCCGATCACATGCCGCCGAGTACGCGCCCGCGTCTGGCACGCGAGGGCGAGTTGCCTCCGGCGATTTCGATGGTGAGCTTCGTCGTGCGAGAGCTGCCGAAATCGGTCGAATGGCTGGCACCGCCGCGAGCTCTCCCTGTCGCGCCGTACCACGGACGCAAGGCCGGCGTCTGTGTCGGCCCTGGCGGCGAGTGGATCGAACTCATCGAAGGGGCCGCCTGATTGTCAGCCGCGCAGGAGCCACCGCGCGGAGCCAAAGGTCATCGGCCTCAGGTGTTCGATGATCCGGCCGTGGATCAACTGTACGCCGCCTATGTGGCGCTCGCGACCGAGCTGTCGGTTGCGTTCGAGCGGATCGACACCCTCGAGCGGCTGCTCGAGGACCGGAGCGATCTCAACCGCGAGGCCATCCGCAACTATCAGCCAGACGAGGCGGTTAGCGCAGAGCGCCAACAACACCGGGCGGAGCTCGCCGAGCGTCTGCTGCGCCCCTTCCGCGATTTCCGCGAGCAGCGCATTGCCCGAGTCAACCGCCTTTCGGACACATCGGCGGAGGGGTGACGGGAGCTTCAGCCCACTCGCTACGATGCTCTGCATAGACCTAGGTTGAGGTGTTTATGCCGGCGTTCAAACAGCACCCGATGGTCCCGCAGACCACACACGACGAACAGGCGCGACAGGACTTTGTCTCGGCGCTACGCGGCCATCTGTCTGGCCGGCTGATGCCGGGTGCCTATCAGGTCTACGCCGCCCGCGTTGAACCGGCGTTTCGCGCCAAACATGGTCGTGCCCCCAAGGACGAGCATGAGGTCCGTCAGGTGATGACCCAGGACCCGTATTACCAGTTCTGGAGTGCGATGCAACGGCGCAGTCAGGAACTGCTATGGGAATCGGTGATCGACCCCACGGAGCGACAGTTGCCGCAGCTGATCGATCGGGCCCGAAAGCTCGGCAAGCGAGCGGTCGGTGGCAAGGCAGCGAGTGGCCGCCGCCGCGGCACGCTGCGCCTGAATCCGCAGTTGAGTTTGCCGAAGTACCACACGGCGGCGGACATCCACCTGCAGCCCGGTGGTTACCACACGGATTTCACGGCAGACGATGTCGCTGCGGGCGCCGTCTACGACAAGGGCATCAACCTGTACATGGGCGGTGCACTGGGTGAGGAAAACAACCTCATGGGCGACACGCTCCTCGCCTACGTACGGGAGAAGCACCCCAACCTCAAGCCGCGAACCATCCTCGATGTGGGCTGTGCGATCGGCAATAGCACCGTCGTGTGGGCCCGTGCCTTCCCCAACGCGCGCGTGCACGGCATCGATGTCGGGGCGCCGGTGTTGCGCTACGCGCATGCGCGGGCGCAGGCGCTCGGCGTTGCCATCGACTTCAGCCAGCAAAACGCAGAGCAGACCGACTTTGCCGCCGGCAGTTTCGATCTCGTCGTTTCGCACATCGTGCTGCACGAGACCTCGAAGTCGGCGCTCACGCGGGTACTGGCCGAGTGCCGCCGGTTGCTCAAGCCCGAAGGCCTCATGCTGCATCTGGAGATTCCGCGCGGACGCACGGACATCGAGAAATTCATGCACAACTGGGAAAGCTATAACAACAACGAAACCTTCAGTCGCTACATGACGGACATTGACCTGAAAGCCGAAGCGATCAAGGCAGGATTCCCGGCTGGGGCCGTATTGGTCGACGAGTTCGCCCCAAAGCTCGATGTGGCGCAGATGAATTACACCGAGCACTTCTTCTGGAAGATTCTCGCTGCGTTCAATCGCTGAGGTTTTAAGCAACATGACCACAGCCGCCCGTTCCAAAGCTGCCCGCGACAAAGCAGTGCGCAAGCCGCGCAAGCCAACGCAAACATCCAAGCCCGCGACGCGTAGCCGATCCCAAAAGCCGGCGAATGCCGCAAATGCTGCGAATGCTGCCGCGTCCCCGCGCCTCGCACGCGTCGCCAAGGGGCGCAAGCCGCGCTACTTCGCCGATCCCGCCACCGACAAGTTGCTGTGGATGACGCTGACTCTGATGGAGGAACTGTCGGTCACGCGTGACCGGCTTGACGTGGTCGAGCGTCTGCTCGATCGCAAGCGGCTGGTCAGTCATCGGGAAGTTGATGGCTGGGTGGGCGATGCCAAGGCCGCGACAGCGCGAGCAGCGCGTCGGGCGGCCTTCGTCGAACGAATGATGCGAGCGGCCGAAGCGGAGCTCGCCGAAGCGACCGGACGTGGAATGCCCGTGTCCGAGCGCGAGGTTATTGCAGCAGTCGAAGAATAAAACGGGGTGGGAACATGAGCGGCTTCAAAAAATACTATCAGGCGCCATTACCGGCGATCATTGCCGTGATCATCGTCTACTTTTGGCAAGGCATGGGCCATTTCGTCATGCACCAGATGCAGCACGCCTGGTTTCCAGGTCATGACTTGATGGCGGCGTTCTGGATCGGCGTTGCGGGCCTCGTCATGGTCTATGTGGGTCGCAACAAGAGCGAAAATGCAGCGACCTTGCTGGGCTTCGGCGGCGGCAGTCTGATCTGGTTGTCCTGGATCGAGTTCAGCTTCGTCTGGGTGGCTCGCGAGCTTGAGGTCGCTCCGGCGAGTTGGGGTGCCAAACCCACCCTGCCCGAATATCGCGTGATGCTCTCATCGATCGGCGTCATGTTCGCGACGCTGGTGTTCTTTTTCTTCAATCGCGATACGCGTTGCAACGCGTTCATGTGGCTGCATCGTCATCTGCGGCTCGATCTCGGCGAGAAAACTTCCGCGATCAGTCGCAACGTCGCCTCGATTGTTGCGATGGAGACGATCTACGTCACCTGGTTCTTCTACATCTACCTGCTGACCATCTATAACCCCGACATTTTCGGCACCGATCACTGGGTGACGTTTGCCTCATGCATCATGTTCGGAGTTTGGGCGCTGTATCTGATCCAGCGGCTGTGGTGGTTCCAACGTATGGCCCCTGCCCTGCGCTATGCGATTCCAACTGCGATCATCGCCTGGAACGTTAATGAGATTCTCGAGAAGTGGGGGCACCTCGATGAGATTTGGGTGAAACCCTCGGAGTATGCGCTGGAGCTATCGCTCGTCACGGCCGCGCTCGTGACCGTGGTGGTGCTAGCGATCGTGAGCCCCGCACGACGCATCGTCGTGCGGGACGAGACTTCCACGCCCTGACCGAGGCGCTGCCGTCTCAGCGCGCGCGCAGGCTCCAGAGCCGGGCCAAGCGCTGCAACTCGTCGCCCTTGACCGCGCCAAAGGAGGCCAGCGCGGCCTCCTTCTGACCCGCACGAAGTTGCGCGATGCCGAGGTTCAGCCGCGTTTCGTCCGGATTTCGGGCATTTCCCTTGTCGAGCGCTCTCTGCAGCGCGGCCATGGCCCGTTCATTGTCACCATAACTGAGATGGGCCAGGCCGATTCTGGAATCGATTTCGCCATTCTTTTTCGCCGCAGCCTCCGCGTCCTGCTTGAGCAGGGTGGGTTTGTCGGCCGCAGCCTGTGTCTTGGCCGTCGCGAGCAGGCGCTTGGCCAGCTCGGCGGCCGGCCCCGTGGCAATGGTGCCGTTGGCGAGGCCCGCTTCGAGCGTCGACTGCGCTTCACCGGGCAGGCCCTTCTCGATCGCGAGCTGGGCCATTTCGGTGTAATCGTCCGCGCGGCGCAGCCCACCGGATTCCTTGGAGAGGCGGAATACGTTCAAAGTATTGGAGTCCGTACCCGAACGCAGCAGCAACACCGAGAGGTTCGCCCAGGTCTCAGGCTTAGGATGGTAGGCCGCCTGCTTTTCGAGCGCGCGCAGGGTGCAGGCACCATCGTCCAGGCGGGAGCAGGCGCTCACGTAAAGTTGCAGGCCGATGTCCGGTGGCGTCTCGCCCCGCTGCTCCACCCCGGCAATCCACCCCTGCACGAACTCCACCGTGCCCTTGTAGTCGTTGATCAAGTACAGCGACTGTGCGACCAGCAGCGATACCGGCTCCTCGGTGTTGCCCGCAGCGATCGCCCGGCGACCGTAATCCACAGCTTTGGGGTAATTCTTGAGGTTGTAGTGCAGCTGCAGCAGCTGCTTGTAGCGCATGACAAGCTGCGAGGGCTCGATGAAACCGGATTCAAGACCAATTTCAAAGGATTTTGCGGCCCCTGCCGTGTCGCCCGCGCGGGCCGAGCAGAACCCCAGCAGCTCGTTGACGGCAAACACGTCATACGGTGACTGACCGGGCAGGCCCTCGGTGGACTTCAGGCTCGCCACGCAGTCGGCCCATTTTTCGCCCTTGATGGCATCCTGGGCCGCCTTCACCTGCTTGCCGACTACCTTGGTGATGGACGGGGGCTTCGGTGCAGCTTCTTTAGCTTTTTGGGCCCAGACCGAGGGGGCCGAAGCGAGAACTGCGAGTACCGCAGCAGCAACTAATGAATTACGCATGACGAGTTACCCCCGAAATACTTAAGCCTTCAGACCCCGAGCGATTTACTGCGCCCGCAGGCTCCACAACTTCGCGATTCGCTGCATGTCTTGGTCGCCCTTCACGGCGCGAAACGCCTTGGCGGCCTCGGCCTTATTGCCACCGCGCAGCTGAGCAAT
>RGWK01000062.1 GCA_010029775.1 Gammaproteobacteria bacterium | reverse complement strand
GCGCGGCCGCGTTGCTTGAGCGTGATCATGGTCGGGAGCCTCCGCTGTCGAGTTCGTTCCAGAATGTACCTAATGCGCGGTTCAGTTCAGCCGGCGATTCAATGGGCAGCAGTCGTCCCGCAGAGGGCAACTCCACTACGCGGGCGTTCGGGAACCCCGCGCCGATCTTTTTCGCCATCTCCGGAGTCAGCACGGTGTCTCCCGTACCGACCGGGATCATTACAGGCATCTGCAGTTTCGGCAGTACCTCGCTGGCGGCAGGCTGCTGCTCGGCGGCGGTGAGGAACGCGACGAAGGTTTCGTACGGTGTCTGTTCGAGCATGGACCGGTAGCGGGCGCGCGCAGTGAGCGAGGCCGAGGGTGCGACGATGTATTCGTTGAAGCGCCGGAACAGCGTGTCCTTGCCTTCGATCACGACGGTGCGAGCATTCTCGGCGCGGTAGCGCACGCCCGCTGGATCGAGCGTGCCGCCGATGACCGAGCTGATCAAGGTCATCGATCGACAGCGTTCCGGGCGCTGTGCACACGCCAGCATCGCAATATTACCGCCGCCGCTCAGGCCGACCACGTCAACGGGCTCACGAATACCCAAGGTATCCAAGAATTCAAGAAGTTCGGCGGCGTAGCGTTTCGAGTCTACTTTCGTAGCGGTGACATGCGAGGAGTTGCCGTGACCCGAGAAATCTGGCGCGAGACAGCGCCGAGTCTCGCAAAGAGCATTCAGCTGATCAGTCCACAGGCGCGAGTCGAGCAGCAGGGCATGAACGAATAACACGGGCCGGCCCTTGCCGCGCTCGCGATAGCTAATCTGCACGTTGCTAAGGTCTGCAACGCGCTGCACCACAGGCGCCGCGAGTGCGGGCGAAACGCCGCTCATGGACAACCACGCCACCGTCAGCACCGCAGCGCAGCTGTTGCGGATTGCTGACACCCGGAATCGACATCGCGATGAGGTGCTCATGTGTTCCAAGACTAACTCCGAATCATCGGCTGGGAAGAGTTCGACGTATGCGTTTTGCGTATGGTTAACGTCATCTGAATACCTCAAAGGTATTGGACGCAAAACCGGCTGCGCGGGAGTGTCGTGCTGTGCCGGCGTGGCTGCTCGACAACAACAGCCGGTGGTTCATCAACGGGAGGATTGAATGTCTCAGCGTGCATCGTTTCGTACTCAGGTTTTGATCGCCGCGGCGGTGGCTGCTGCGCTCAGTGGCACGGCCAGTGCCCAAGCGCAGTTGGAAGAAATCGTCGTCACGGCCCGTCGAACGGCGGAATCACTACAAGAAACCCCCATTTCGGTAACGGCCTTCACCGCTGAGTCGATCGAGCGTCGCGGCATCCGTAACGTCCAGGACCTCGTGCGGTTCACGCCGGGCCTGAGCTTTGATAAGGGCTTCGCACCGCAGGACACGCGCCCGAACATTCGCGGTTTGCCGACCACGCGCGGTCGGCCGCCGATCGGCATCCTGCTCGACGGCATCGACATTTCCTCCGAGTCCATCGCCACGGCGGGCGGCTCGAACCTCATGAACCTGAAGCTCGTTGACGTCGAGCGCATCGAAGTGGTCAAGGGTCCGCAAAGTGCGCTGTACGGGCGAGTGGCTTTTGGCGGCGCCATCAATTACGTCTCCAAGCGGCCGAGCCTTGATAAGCAAGAGTCGAACGTCACGCTGGATTTGGCGACCGGAGGCCTCGTCGAAACCCGCGGGTCCATCAACCTGCCGGTCAGCGACACCGTGGCGCTGCGCGTCAATGCGCTCTACAGCTCCTTCGATGGCTTCTTCACCAACAGCATTTCGGGCGCGGATATCGGCGGTTGGGATACGAAGGGCGTGGCCGCTGCGCTGCGCTTCAAGCCCAGCGACAACGTAGATTTCACCGCGCGGCTGTCGTACTCGGATGACGAATCGGGTCCGCGTGCCTCGTACTATGTGGGGCAGGCGGTGCCGGGGCGAAACACCCGTCTGAATCTGCCGGCGAACGCCGTGGGGCTACGTCTTGGCGTCCCTCCGGGCGGTGCGCCGCTGCCGGCCTCGATCCCGTATCCGGCGATCGGTGAGGCGCAACTTGGCGACAAGATCCTGCTCAGCGTCGACCCGCTCACCGGCAAAGATTACGAGGGCAGCACGCTTAAGGCCCTCG
Organism: Gammaproteobacteria bacterium; assembly: GCA_010029775.1. Lineage (GTDB taxonomy): Bacteria > Pseudomonadota > Gammaproteobacteria > Steroidobacterales > Steroidobacteraceae > UBA964. Next base: position 7,974 of record RGWK01000062.1, on the reverse strand, counting down.
TCTTCAGTCTCGTCGGCGAAGTCGATATGGGTTGGGCGACGTTCAACACGTGGACGGGCTACACGAAGGCCGACACCTTAAGTCGCGCCGATGCCGACTTCTTCGCCGCTCCGGCCGCAGCGTCGACGCGCCCGATCGCGGGCAGCTACGAAGCGCTGCCGGCGTTGTCGATCACCGATTTGGATACCGAAGCGAAGCAGGTCAGTCAGGAATTCCGTCTCGGCAAGTTCGACGGCGACGGTCTGCGTTGGGGTGTGGGTGCCCTGTACTGGAAGGAAGACTATTCCAGCATTAATGCCTCGATCTTCATCGGCGGTTATTTCCGCAACCCGCCTTTGGTCCCGGCGGGTGCGCCGTGGTCGGCGGCCGCCGAGGTCGCCGCACGCGGCAAGCTGGCGGGCGATCCGAACTACCGCAACACCGAGCACAAGTCGGCCTACGTCACCTTGGCCTATGACGTGACCGAACAGCTCGAGGTGAGTGCCGAGGCGCGCTACAGCGAAGAGCAGTTCGACTACCTCTTCGGTCGTGCATTGTCGCTGGGCGTCAATGCGGCAACGGGCGCTCTGAACCCCGCGACCTTTGCGGGCAGCGTGTTCACGCCGTCTTCGAGCACTGATTTCTTCGCACCGAAAGTCACCATCAACTACACGCCGGTCGATGGCAAGTTGATCTACGCCACGGCGTCCAAGGGCGTAAAGCCTGCGGGCTTCTTGAACGTCGGTGTGGTGCTCGATGCAAACGATGCAAAGTACAACCCCGAGGAGCTCTGGAACTACGAACTCGGCTTCAAGACCTCGTGGATGGACGATCGGCTGCGTCTGAACGGCGCCCTGTTCCAGATGAAGTACACGGACCGCATTGCGCAGTTGCTGGTGCCGGATACCCGCAGTCCGCAGGGCACCTCAACGCTGGTGCGTAACCAGGGTGAGGCCAAGGTCGACGGCGCTGAACTCGAGATCACGGCGGCACTGTCCGAAAGCGTCACGCTGTCGGCCGGATACACCTATCTCGATGCGCGGTTCATCGAGTCCGAGGTGCCGAACACTTCTGCACTCGGTATCGCGGGCTCGGGTAACTGCCGCGTCGGCAACGTGGGCGCCCAGGTGGTGTGCTTCACGAATACGAACGGCAAGAGCCTCGAGCAGTCGGCCAAGCATGCACTGGTCGCCTCGGTCGCGTACTCGCGTGAGATGGCAAACGGCTGGACGCTGAACGGCGAGATTTCGGGCCAGTGGCGCAGCAAGCGCTTCCTGTCGCCCGATAACCTCGTCTGGTTGCCGAAGCACTCGAACGTCGACCTGCAGGTCGGTATGTCGAACGACAGGTACACCGTCGTGGCCTATGCGAACAACCTGTTCGATTTCACGGGTGCGACTTCGGCTCAGAGTTACGGCGATCCGTACATTGCCTTCCCGGTAGCTCTTGGGGCATGGGGTCTGCCAGGGGGGAGGCCACGAGCAGCGGGTGGGTGACGCGAGTCACCCGCCCGTTCCTTTTTGGGTTACTGATCGCATTGGGCTCGTCCGCCACGTCGGCGGCGGACTCTGCGGGCCTTATCGACTCTGCGACTCTGGAAGCGCGGTATGCATCGCCGCCTTCGAAGTTTCTGATGGTGGATGGCGTGCGGCTGCATGTGCGCGACGAGGGTCGCGGGCCGGCGCTGATGCTGCTGAACGGGCATCTCGGCAGTCTGCAGATGTGGGATCCGTGGATCCCCGAACTCACCCGTCACTTTCGTGTGATCCGTCTTGATTACCCGCCGTACGGCTTGTCGGGACCCGATCCCAGTGGCGTGTACAGCACCGAGCGAGCGGTGCAACTCGTCGGCAAGCTGGCGGATCAACTTGGCCTCAAGCGCTTTCACATCGGCGGCACCTCGAACGGTGCGATGGTCGCGTTGTTTTTCGCGATCGAGCACCCTGATCGCGTCGATCGGCTTGTGGTGTCGACGCTGCCGGCGGGGCGTCCACCCGTGCGTCAGCCGAGCGCGGCGATGCGCGCAGCGGCGCAACAGTTGCGCGAGCAGGCACCGTACCAACGGCGCGAATTCTGGCAGGCGTTTCTTGATGACATCACGGCGAACGACAGTGTGGTCACGCCGGAGCTCGTCACCCGCTATCACGATCTCAACAATCGCGAAGGGGCCAAGGCCTGGGTCGATGCGTACATCCAGACCCAATACCGAGTGTGGGACACACTCGATGTGCCGCAGTACTACGGTCGGCTCACTCGGCCGATATTGCTCCAGTGGGGTGCCGATGGCGTGGTGCTGCCCGAGGCCATCGGCGGACAGGTCGCCGCGCTGCTGAAGGGAGCGCCCGTGACCCTGCGCCAGTACCGTGGCGCCGGGCACTTGCCCATGATCGAGCAGCCCACTGCGTCGGTGCGGGACGCAATCGAGTTTCTCAAGGCGCGTTAAACCCGACTAACCGGCTACACTGGTGCGGTGTTGAATCGCACCCACGCCGGTCTGCCTGCCGACTTCAAACGCGACGACAAGGCGCGGGGCGCATTCGTCTCTGCGCTGCGCCGTTATGTGCTGGAGGACCTCGCCGCGCAGATGCGTAGCGACTTCACCACTCGCGTGGCACCGAGTCGGCCGCGAGAAGCGTGGGCCGCCGAGGGTGTGCACGAGGCTCTTCGAAGCCGCGATTCGTTTCGTTTTTACTCAGCCCTTAGAACCTGCTCGCAGGATCTGCTGTATCAGGTTGTGCGCGCGCCCATCGAGCGATCGCAAGAGCGGCTCCAGCGGCACGCCGCAGCTCTTGGCTCGTTCGGTTCGTTGACACTGGACCCGGATCTCCCGGTGCCGCGTTCGGTCACCGCGATCGATGTGCACCTCATGCCGGGCAGTTACCACACGCAGTACGGCGATCAGGATCTGACCATGGGGGCGGTGTACGAGCATCGTCTGCGACTATCGACGTTTGGCGTGTTCGGGCCGAACCTCGACGATATCGGCCAGTCGATTGCGCGATTCATGCGACAGCGCTATCCGAGCTGGAGACCGCAGCGGATTCTCGACCTTGGCTGCACCGTCGGTCACAACACGGGCGCCTGGAAAGACGTGTTCTCGGCGGCTGAGGTTCACGCGATCGACGTCGCTGCGCCTTGCCTGCGCTACGCGCACGCACGAGCGCAGGCCCAGCAGCGGGCTATCCACTTTCGACAGATGAATGCCGAGCGGCTGCAATACCCGGATGCGAGCTTCGATCTCGTGTTTTCTTCGATGTTCCTGCACGAGTTGCCGAGGCGCACTCTGGCGATGGTGTTTCGTGAGGCGCGTCGGGTGTTACGACCCGGCGGATTGATGTTGCACATGGAACTGCCACCGGCCAATCAACTCGGTGCGTACGACTCATTCCAACTGGACTGGGACGGGCATTACAACAACGAGCCGTTCTATCGGGCGTTTCGCGCCACCGATCTCGCGGAGCTGCTCTGTCAGACGGGATTTGCTGCCGGTACCCACCTGCAGCACGTCGTGCCGTCCTGGCATGCTCTCGGGCCGCGCGCTTGGCGGCGAGCGGTGGCTGCACCCGAATCGAAGGTGGATTCACCGCAGACGGGTCGATTGGCTCGCGGTGTGCGATGGTTTTGTTTTGGCGCCTGGCGGGATTGAGTCATGACAAGCGGCGGATTTCTCGGTTGGCGTGTCGTTGCAGCCTCAACTATTGGTCTCGGATGCGGACTCGGCACGCTGGTGGCGGCGACCTTCGGCGTTTTTCTGGGGCCTTTGCAACGGGAGTTCTCCTGGGCACAGAGCGAAGTGCTGAGCGCACTTCTCGTGGTGACCATCACCGCTTCGTTCCTCGCGCCGATCGTGGGCGCCGTGGTGGACCGGTTCGGGGCTCGGCGCATCATTCTCGCGTCCTTTGTCGCCGAGATGCTGATCGTGGGTTCGCTCGCATTTCAGAGTGACGACCTGTGGACGTTCTATCTGCGATTTTTTCTCCTGGCGGCATTCACGCTGGGTACGACGCATGTCGCGTTCGCGCGAGTGCTCACCGTGTGGTTCGACCGTCGGCGGGGTCTCGCACTCGGTATCGCCTTGTCGGGTATTGGCATCGGCGGATTCATCTGGCCGCTCTACGCGCAGTTCATGATCGGCGAGTTTGGGTGGCGCAACGCCTACCTTTTGCTGGCGGCGGCGGTGGCGGTCTTTGCACTGCCGGTGATCTTCTTTTGGCTCAAGGACACCCCGCAGTCGGTCGGCCAGTGGCCCGACGGCGATACGGCGGCCGCTGTTGATCGTTCGGCGAAGGTCTCTAGCGCCCAGGGCATGACGCTATGGGAAGCCAGTCGAACGAGGCAGTACTGGCTGATGATCGTCACCTTCTTTTTGATCGGCTTTGTGGTGCAGAGCATCATCCTGCATCTGGTACCACTGCTGACGGGGCGGGGCGTCTCGCCGATGCGCGCGGCCCTCGCTCAGTCGGTGCTGTTTCTCGCGCTGACCTCCGGGCGCCTCGTCACCGGGTGGCTAATGGACCGTTTCTTTGCCCCACGCGTGGCGCTTGCGTTTCTGATTGCCCCGATCGTCGGCATTGTGATGTTGGCGCTGGGCGTCAGCGAATGGCTCGCGGTGATCTCGGCCTTGTTGGTGGGGCTTGCGGTCGGCGCTGAGGTCGACGTGCTCGCTTATCTCACGGGTCGATATTTCGGTGCGCGGCACTTCGCGGCGGTTTACGGTTCGTTCTATGGCATTTACTCCTTGAGCGGTGGCATCGGCCCGTTCGTCACGGCGCTGGCTGTCGAGCGATTCGGGGGATACACGCCGGTGCTGCTCGCCCATTCGGTGGTGCTCGTGTTGTGCTGCGGCTTGTTGCTGCGCTTCGCAGCGTTTCCGAACAGGCCTCAAGGTTCGGCATGAACGTGTTGTTGTTGAAAGTGCTGCTCGTGCCGTCGCTGATCGCGCTCGTGACGCTGGCCGGGCGTCGTTGGGGGCAGCGGTTGGCGGGTTGGCTCGGGGGGTTTCCGATCGTCGCCGGGCCGGTGCTGCTCGTGCTCGCCATCGAGAATGGCAACGACTTCGCAGCCGAGTCGGCGTTCGCAGCGCTCGTGGGTTTGGCGCCTGCGATGTTGTTCTATCTGGCCTACACCCACTTCGCGACCCGGGTCCGATGGTTCATCGCCGCGCCCGCGGCGCTGCTGTGCTGGGTCGCGGCCATCGGCGCGTTGCATCTTGTGCAGCCATCCTTGTGGTTGGGCCTCGCGCTCGGTGCCGGCGCCTTGTGGCTCGTGCCACGACTGATGCCGGTCGCCGTGGTCGGCGAATCGCCGACACCGCATCCGGCGGAGCTGGCCTCGCGGATGGTGGTAGGGGCCGCGGTAACGGTGTTCAGCAGCGAGTTGGGGCGACGCGGTGGGGCGCAATTGAGCGGATACGCGGCGCTGTTTCCTTCCATTGGACTCGTCGTCGCAAGCTTCAATCACGCGCAGGGCGGTGCGGCTGCGGCGACGGTGTTCCTGCGCGGGATGACTCGCGGCATGTGGTCGGTGGCGAGTTTTTGCCTGACGTTGATGCTCACGCTGCCACGCCTCTCCTTGGTGCTCGCATTTTTGGCTGCGACGTTGGTGGCACTGCTCACCCATGTGCTCTCGAGGCCGGCGTCGTGAACCTGCGAATGCTGGGGCGGGTGCTCGCGTTCTACGGCCGTTGTTCTACGGCCGTTTCCTGTTCAGCTTCACCGAGCCTGGATTTCGATTCCGGCGGCTTTTCTGGCGTAAGACGACGCGCGATTTTCGCGGTCAGCTCTGGCTCGTGACCGGCGCTTCGGGAGGCCTCGGCGCACACATCGCGAGCGAGGCGGTCAAAGCAGGGGCTACGGTGATCGCTGCGGCGCGCGATGCCGGCAAACTTTCAGCGCTGCGCGAACGCCTGGCTCCCGATGTACGCGAGCGACTCGAGCCGTGGATCTGCGATTTTGCGCTGCAAGGCGAGGTGGCTGCGCTTTTGCAGCGGTTGCACGCTGCAGGACGCCAAGTCGATGTGCTCATCAACAATGTCGGTGTGCTGCTCGATGCGCATGAGTTGACGGCCGAAGGTCGCGAACGTTCGTTCGCCATCAATCTGCTGTCGCACTTCCAGCTCACTGAAGGATTGCTCGCTGACGGGCTGCTTGCTTCAGGTGCGGTAATCATCAACATGAGTTCAGGCGGCGGTTACAATTTCCCGTTGATGCTTAATCTGCTCAACGTCACGGAGGCTGTGCGCTACAACGGCACTGCAGCCTATGCGTGCCACAAACGCGCGCAGATGGTGCTCAATGCGAACTGGCGGCGACTTCATGCCGCTCGCGGAATCAGTTTTTACGTCATGCATCCCGGTTGGGTCGATACGGAGGGCGTGCAGCGCTCGCTGCCTCGGTTCCGCCGGGCGCTGAAGTCCATACTGCGTGATGCTGCCTCGGGTGCCGACACGGCCTTGTGGCTTGCAGCGTGGCGCCCGGCGCAAACCGAGGTGACTGGAATATGGTTTGATCGTGCGCTCCGCCCGGCGCATGTTTTTGCATACACTCGTGAGGGTGACCGTGCAGCACAAGCGCTGGTCGATCAGTTGCAGGGGGAATTGAACGATGGCCAAAGCAAATCGCTTGCGGCGCCTTCGCGCCACTGACCTCGTCGGACGCTGGGACTATCTGCGTTGGGAGATCGTTTATCCGGACGGTGCCCTCACGCATCCGTTTGGTGACGATGCGTCTGGGACACTGCTCTACACCGCTGACGGTGGCATGAGCGCCAACATCATGGCGGGTGCCCGGCCGTTGCTCTCGAAAGCCAACCCGCGGGCTGCCAGTGTGGCGGAGCGGGCGCGCGCCTTCGACGGATACTTTGGCTACGCCGGTCGTTGGCGTTTCGAAGGCGAGGGGGTCGCGCACGAAGTGACGGTGGCGGCCAATCCGGCGCTGGTCGGTAGCCTGCAGTGGCGCAAGGCAACCTTGCGCGGTCGCAACTTGACCTTGTCGGTGGAAGAGCCGGTGACCGATGGGCTACGAGTCCATCGGCTGGTATGGCAGAGACCCCGCCGCGTTCGCCCCGTGCGCAGGGTGAAGGGCCGATGACGCTCTCACGTCGCGAGTGGCTCGGCGGGTTGGCTGCGAGTTCTGTAGCGGCATCCTCTTCATGGGCGCAGGCGAGGGGTGGTTCGGTAGTGCAATTGCCTGAACTCGAAGAGCGCTTCGCCGCGCTCGTCAGCACCTCGCAGCGTGCCGGAGTGGTCTGGCGCGTGAGCCGCGAGGGTCAAATCATCAGTGCGGGTGCCGTGGGCGTGCACGCGAACGATGCGGTGTTTCGCCTGTATTCCATGACGCGTGCGATCACCTCGGTGGCGGGCCTGCGTCTCATCGAGGCAGGGAAACTCGCGCTTGCCGATCCGCTCGAACGCTACTTGCCCGACTTTGCCTCACCGCGCGTGCTGCGCGATCCGCGCGGCGGCAGCCTCGAGACCACGGCAGCCCAGCGATCCATCCGAATATTGGATCTGTTCACCTACACCGCCGGTTTTGGCTATGCGCCGGATTACCCTCAGGGTCTTGGACTGCAGCGCGATGATGTTCTTGGCTTGCGCCTGAGTACGGCCGAAGGCATCCGGCACCTGGCTCAATTTCCGCTGCTGTTTGAGCCCGGAGCGAGGTGGCACTACGGATTTTGCAGCGACGTGCTCGGGCGCGTGATCGAGGTCATCACCGGTGAGTCGCTGGCGCAGGCCTTGAGGCGTCTTGTCTGCGGACCTCTCGAGATGCGCGATACGGATTTTCATGCGCCTCCGGGTCGTCTTGCCGTTGCCTTTGCGCGCCGCGAGGGGCGCCTCGTTGAAGTCACCTCACAGCTGCCTAAATCTTCGGACTACGAGCGGCCGGGTCCCCTTCATTCAGGCGGTGGAGGATTGGTTGCGACGGCGGAGGATTACTGGAAGTTCTGCGAGATGTTGCGCCGTGGCGGTGAGGGGCCGAAGGGGCGTTTGCTGGC
>RGWK01000061.1 GCA_010029775.1 Gammaproteobacteria bacterium | reverse complement strand
GGCCTGCAAATGATCGTGCTGTCATCGAGCATGGTGCTCTTCCTGCGCGTGGTGAACCGCTTCGGCTCGGATACGGCGGCTGCGTTCGCCGCCGACATGCAGTTGTGGAACTATGTGCAGATGCCTGCGCTGGCCTTGGGCGCCGCCGTGTCGGCGATGGCCGCCCAGAACATCGGCGCCGGCCACTGGCATCGGGTGTCGCAAATTGCCAAGTACGCGGTGCTGTTCAATCTGTTGCTGACCGGCGTGCCCGTGACCCTGCTGTATCTGTCCGAGAGCTACTCGATTGGTATTTTCCTGCCGCCGGCAAGCCCTTCGCTCGACATCGCGATCCACGTCAATCACATCATTCTTTGGTCGTTCCCGCTGTTCGGCATCTCGATGGTGCTCTCGGGCGTAGTGCGCGCGGCGGGGGCGGTGATGGTGCCGCTCGTGATCTTGGTGATCGCGCTACTCGTCGTGCGCGCGCCGCTCGCTGAGTACAGCGTCACGCATTGGGGCGCAGACGGCGTGTGGTGGAGCTTCTCGATCTCCGCGATTATCGCGGCGACGCTGTCGGTGTTGTACTACCTTCAAGGATCTTGGCGCACGGCCAAGATGCGTTCGCCCGCCGCGGCTTGAGCCTCGGCGTCTTCGATTAACTTGAGATACTGCTGCACGCGATCGACCATCAGTTGGGTCTCCCAGCCGCGGGCGTAGCCGTTTTTCATCTGCAGGTACCAGAACTCTTCTTCAAGCAGCGTGAGTCGGGCCCGCACATCGACCCATAGATCGGGGTTGCCACCCTGCCGCGCGGTCAATACTCGTGCATCCTCAAGATGCCCAAGCCCCATGTTGTATGCGGCGATCGCCATCCAAGTGCGGTCGGGCTCGTCGATGCGCCCCGGAATCCGTCCGCGAAGCTCAGCGAGGTAGCGGGCACCGGCGCGGATGTTTTCGCCGGCATCGAAGGGATCGGTGAGGCCGAGCGAGCGTGCCGTGCGCGGCATGATCATCATCAGGCCCTGTGCGCCATGCGGTGATCGCGCATCGGCCTTCCACATCGACTCCTGATATCCCACGGCGGCAATCAGCGTCCAGGCGAGACCGCTCTCGATGGCAGCCTCTTCGAAGTGCGGGCGCAACTCGGGCAGGCGCACCTCAAGGTCGATGGCGAGCTGATCCGCGTTGGCAGTGGGCAGCCGCGGCGGAGCGCTCAGGGCCTCGACTGACAGCGTCGGAATACGCGTGGCCTCACGCTCCCCCGCAAGGAATCGGTTGACTGCCTCGAGCAGATCCCGTCCGTCCTTGCGCACCATCCAGTAGAGCGGGCGCTGCTGGGGCAGGGGGAAGGCGACATCGACGTTCGGGTGGATTACCCGCTCGGCGGCAAACTCGCGGCCGTCCATCAAGGTGACATCCGCCCGACCCGACGCCACGAGTTCCAGCGGATCGAGCCCGAGACTGCGCGGCAGCACCGTCCACTTGTATCCCTTGAACTCCTTGCGTGCGCGTGATTCGAGATAGTTCGACTCGGCGCTGTCCTCGAGGATCACCATTTTCAACTTGGCAATCTCGGCGGGGGTCTTTGGGCGAGGCTTGCTGCGGTTGTAGACCCAGAACAGCGGGGAGTCCGAGTAGGAATTCGAGGGCTGGGCGATGCTCCGCCATGGGCTGCTCCAGCTCAACTGGGCTGCGGCGAGATCCGCGCGATCCTCCTTGATAGCGGCGCGTAGGCCTGCCCGATCGGGGGCCGTGACGATGACGAGTTTGACCCCGAGCGAGGCGGCAAAGCGCTCGGCGAGTTCGTATTCGAGACCCTCCGGCCCCTCGGCACCGATGAAATACGTGGTCGGCGAGTTCAGGGTGGCAACTCTCAACTCGCCGCGGGCGCGGATTTCTTCCAGCCGGTCGGAGCGCAGCAGGTCGCAGCCCGACAGAAGCAGGGAGAGGGCCAGCAGCGCCCAAGTCAGGGGACGAACTGTCCCGGTCCGGTTCATGTGGGGTAGAATACCCGGCTCCGGAGAGGTACCGAAGTGGTCATAACGGCGCCGACTCGAAATCGGATGGTCGGTTAATCCCGGCACGTGAGTTCGAATCTCACCCTCTCCGCCACTTTAGGTCAGTCACGGCAACCTGTTCGGCTTCATCGAAATCGAGGAGCTGGTGTTCGGCGAGCGTTCGACCGTCGTGCTCGATCCTTCCGAGGAGCGCATCAAGGCGGAGTTCGAGGGCGTCAAGCGCAGTTACCTGCCGATGCACTCGGTGCTGCGCATCGATGAGGTCAAGAAGCAGGGCGTGAGCAAGATCAGCACCTACGAGGGCTCGAACGTTGCGCAGTTTCCGATGCCGATGATGACGCCGCCCGCGGGCGACGGCTCGAAGAAGTAGGTCGCGCGCGCCCATGATCGTTCGCGGCACTCCCGCGCTGTCCGGTTTCCGCATCGTCAAGCTCTTGCAGCGCCTGCAGGCGGTTGCACCTGCCGTGTGTGCGCTCGAGACGCAATGGGTACATTTCATTGACGGTGGCGATTCGCTCGACGACGCCTCGCGTACGACGCTGCTCGCCCTGCTGAGCTATGGCGTTCCTGCGGAGTCGAACGCCACCGCATCCGCTGCTGCCGCGCACTCGCCCTCAAACGCGATACAAGAGAGCCTGTCGCTTTGGGTCGTGCCGCGCCCGGGGACGATTTCACCCTGGGCCAGCAAGGCTACGGATATCGCGAGGGTGTGCGGACTTGCCGGCATACGCCGCATCGAGCGCGGCATCGAATACCGCATCCACTCGACGGCGCCCCTCGATGCGCTGCAACGTGCGGCACTCGCACCTCTGCTCATCGATCGGATGACCGAGGCCGTACTCGAGGATCTCGCCGAGAGCCAAATTCTCTTCGGCAGCGAGCCACCGCGGCCGCTGCGTCGCATTTCTCTGGCGAGCGGCCGCGAGGCTCTCGTGGCCGCCAACGCCGAGCTCGGTCTCGCGCTGTCGGACGACGAGATCGATTATTTGCTGCAGTCGTTTCGCGCCCTCGGCCGTGATCCGAGCGATGTGGAACTGATGATGTTCGCCCAGGCGAACTCCGAGCACTGCCGCCACAAAATCTTCAATGCCGACTGGGTGATCGACGGCACGCCGCAGGCCAAGTCGCTCTTCGCCATGATTCGCAACACCCACGCGCGTGCGCCGCACGGCGTGCTCAGCGCCTACCGCGACAACGCCGCCGTGATCGAGGGCAGCATCATCGGTCGGCGCTGGTTCGTCGATCCGGACAGCGGCATCTATCGCGCGCAGGGCGAGCCCATCGATATCTTGCTGAAGGTCGAGACGCACAACCATCCGACGGCCATTTCACCGTTCCCCGGCGCCGCCACAGGATCCGGGGGCGAGATTCGCGACGAAGGGGCCACAGGCACGGGTGCCAAACCCAAAGCAGGGCTGGTCGGCTTTTCCGTCTCGCATCTGCGTATCCCCGGGTTTTTGCAGCCCTGGGAACTCGTCCCGGGGCGTGAGCCCGTGGGCAAGCCCGAGCGCATTGCCTCGGCGCTCGACATCATGCTCGAAGGGCCGATCGGCGCTGCGGCGTTCAACAACGAGTTCGGTCGTCCCTGCATCAACGGCTACTTCCGTACGCTGGAGACCCGACTCGACAGCGACCCGCCCGGGCGGCATCGCGGTTATCACAAGCCCATCATGATCGCGGGTGGACTCGGCAACATCCGCAGGCCCCACGTCGAAAAACGCGAGTGCACGGTCGGTGCGCGCGTCGTGGTGTTGGGTGGACCCTCGATGCTGATTGGTCTCGGCGGTGGCGCTGCGTCATCGGTGGGCGCGGGCACCTCGGCCGCTGATCTTGATTTCGCCTCCGTGCAACGCGGCAATCCCGAGATGCAGCGTCGCGCGCAGGAAGTCATCGATCGCTGCTGGGCGTTGGGAGAGGCGAATCCCATCCAGCTCATCCATGATGTCGGCGCGGGTGGTCTATCCAATGCCGTGCCCGAGGCCGTTGCCCACAGTGCGCGCGGGGCGATCATCGAGCTGCGTGCCATTCCGAGTGATGAGCCCGGCATGTCGCCGATGGAGCTCTGGTGTAACGAGTCGCAGGAGCGTTACGTGCTCGTGGTGGCGGCTGAAGCGATCGACGAGTTTGCTGCGCTCTGCAAGCGCGAGCGGTGTCCCTACGCGGTGATCGGTGCCTTGACCGATGACGGACGGCTGCAGGTGCGCGATTCGTTGCTGGGTGAGACGCCCGTCGACATGCCGATCGAAGTGCTGCTCGGCAAGCCGCCCAAGATGCTGCGCAACGTCACCTCCACCCGCAGCCTCAGCAAACCTTTCGGTGTGGCCACGCTCGATGCGCGCGAAGTGCTGCGGCGCGTGCTGCATTTCCCGGCTGTGGCGGACAAGACCTTCCTCGTCACCATTGGTGATCGTACGGTTGGGGGCATGATCAGCCGCGATCAAATGGTCGGTCGCTGGCAGGTGCCGGTGGCCGATTGCGGCGTCACGACCGCCGATTATTTTGGGTATTCGGGCGAAGCGATGGCGATGGGCGAGCGTACGCCCGTGGCGCTCCTCGACAGCGCGGCAGCGGCGCGGCTGGCCGTGGGCGAAGCGATCACCAACATCCTCGCCGCCGATGTGCGCCAGCTTGGCGACATTCGCCTCTCGGCCAACTGGATGGCGGCCTGTGGCGAGCCCGGCGAGGACGCCGCGCTCTATGCCGCGGTGCGCGCCGTCGGTGAGGAACTCTGCCCGGCACTCGGGATCGCGTACGGTGCGCTCGGCACGGAGCCTGCTGATCTCGTCGATCCCGCGCTGCTGCGCGGCCTCGCGACGGCGCTCGTGCAGTTGCGCGCCCAGGGCAAGGTGCTCGCGTATCACGATCGCTCGGATGGCGGCCTTGCGGTCACGCTCATCGAAATGGCCTTTGCCGGTCATTGCGGCATCGACGTCAACATCGGGCTGCGCAACGAGAACGAGCGCAAGAACAAGGCCGCGGCGATCGCAGCACTCTTTTCCGAAGAGCTCGGCGTGGTCTTGCAGGTTCCCCTTGATCAGACCGCCGAGGTGATCGGCACTCTCATGACTTACGGCGTGGGTCATTGCAGCGCAGTGATCGGCAGCGTCGAACCCGATTCCGATCGCATCCGCATCAGCGCGGGCAAGGTGTTGATCGATGAGTCCTGGGAGGCGCTGAAGCGCGAATGGTCTGCCACCTCCTGGCGCATGCGCGCGTTGCGCGATGACCCAGACTGCGCACGCGAGGAGTACGAGGCCGCCTGCGAGCGCCTCGCGCCGCCGCTGCAGAACACGCTGGCCTTCGATCCCGAGGAAGATGTGGCCGCGCCCTACATCGCGCGTGGTGCACGACCGAGACTCGCGGTGCTGCGTGAGCAGGGCGTGAACAGCCAATCCGAGATGGCGGCGGTCTTCGATCTCGCCGGCTTCGAGACGCACGATGTGCACATGACCGACCTCATCGAGAGACGGCACACACTCGATACCTTTGTGGGTCTTGTGGCCTGCGGCGGGTTTTCCTACGGCGATGTGCTCGGTGCGGGCGAGGGTTGGGCGAAGTCGATTCTCTTCAATCCCGCGCTGCGTGAGGCGTTCAGTCAATTCTTTGCAAGGCCCGACAGCTTCGCGCTTGGGGTCTGCAACGGTTGCCAGATGATGGCGCAGCTGGCGCCCATCATTCCGGGCGCGGCGCATTGGCCGCGGTTCGTGCGCAACCGTGTTGAGCAGTTCGAGGGTCGTGCCGGGCTCGTCGAAATCACCCGCAGCCCCTCCATTCTGCTGGCGGGCATGGCAGGTTCAGTGCTGCCGATCGCGGTGTCGCACGGCGAGGGCCGTGCCGCGTTCGCCGATGCGGCGCAGCAGGCCGCGTGTGAGGCCTCGGGCACCATCGGTCTGCGCTACGTTAATCGGGCCGGCGATATCGCCACGCGCTATCCACAGAACCCGAACGGCTCACCGGGCGGTCTCGCTGCGCTCTGCTCCCTCGATGGTCGAGTGACGCTGAGCATGCCGCACCCCGAGCGGGTGTTCCGCTCCGTACAGATGTCCTGGCGCGCGCCGCAGAGCGGCGAGTTCTCCGGTTGGATGCGCCTCTTTCGCAACGCCAGAGTCTGGGTCGGATGACTGCCGCGCGCACGCCCGTCTTCGAGGTACGTGGGCTGCGCAGGACATACGGGGAGGGCGCCGCCGCTGTGCACGCCCTGCGCGGTATCGATCTGCACATCGACCCGGGCGAACTGCTCGTGCTGCTTGGGCCCTCGGGCTCTGGCAAATCTACATTGCTCAATATTCTGGGCGGGCTCGACCGGCCGACCGCGGGCAGTGTGCGCTTCGGGGAGCTCGAGATTTCCACGGCCAGTGATCGGGAACTCACCGAGTATCGCCGGCATCACGTGGGCTTCGTGTTTCAGTTCTACAACCTCATCGCAAGCCTCACTGCGCGCGAGAACGTTGAGCTCGTCACCGAGATCGCCGATGAGCCGATGTCTGCCGATGACGCGCTGCGTCTCGTTGGCCTCGGTGAGCGCCTGACGCACTTTCCCTCGCAGCTCTCTGGTGGTGAGCAGCAGCGCGTGGCCATCGCTCGTGCGATCGCCAAGCGTCCGGCGGTGCTCTTGTGCGATGAGCCGACCGGAGCGCTCGATGTGGCAACAGGCATCCGCGTGCTCGAATCGCTGCTCGAGATCAACACGCGGCTCGGTACCACCACACTGCTCATCACCCACAACGCCGACATCGCACGCATTGGCGATCGGGTCGTGCGCTTTGCCGATGGTCTCATCCGCTCGATCGAGGTGAACCCCGAGCGTATGCCGCCCTCGAGCCTGCATTGGTGAGTGCGCGGCGGCCCATGGCCTTGCTGCACCTTGCGCCGCTCGATCGCAAGGTGCTTCGCGATCTCAAGCGTCTGTGGCTGCAAGCGCTCGCCGTTGGCACTGTTCTCGGCTGCGGCATCGCGCTTTTCGTCATGGCCACCGGCATGTATGCCTCGCTCGAGCGAGCGCGTGATCGCTACTACGCCACATCCTTGATGGCGGATCTGGCAGGCGGGCTCGTGCGAGCCCCCGAGCGCCTCGGCCGCGAACTTGCTGCACTCGAAGGCGTAGCGGCCATTGAGACCCGAGTGTCGGGGCTCGGTTTGCTCACGCTGCGCGGGGTGACCGAGCCGGTCTCAGCACGTCTTGTATCGCTGCCTGCGGATCGTCGGCCACGGGTGAATGACCTCGTGCTGCTTGCTGGGCAGTGGCCGCGCCCCACGCGCTACGACGAGATACTGTTGAGCGAGGCTTTCGCCGAGGCGCACGAGCTCGGCCCCGGCGCGCGCATCCCGGTGCTCATCCGTGGCCAGCGCAAGACCCTCACCGTCACGGGGGCGTGATTTGGATGGGTCGTGAAGCGCTCGGTCGCGCCCTCGATCTCGACGGCGCCTTCAATGATGTGGTGCTGCGCCTGGCGCCCACCGCGGACCGTCCGCAACTCATCGCCGAGATTGATCGTCGACTTGCGCCGCACGGCGGGCGCGGCCTCTACGGCCGTGATCGCATGCTCTCGGCACGGTATCTGTCTGATGAACTGTCGCAACTGCGCACGCTCGCGAGCATTTTGCCGCCGATTTTTTTGCTCGTTGCCGTGTTTCTGTTGAATGTCACTTTGAGTCGCCTCGTCGCCACCGAACGCGCCAACATTGGCCTGTTCAAGGCGTTCGGCTACGACAATCGCGCCATCGGTTTGCACTACATCAAGTTCGCCCTGTCGTTTTGTATCGCGGGCGGACTCGTTGGGACGCTGTTCGGTCGATACCTCGGCGGCTACATGGCCGAGGTGTACCAGAGCGTCTACCGACTGCCCGAGCTGCCCTTCGAAGGCGGCTTCGGCGTGTATGCCGCGGCGGTGCTCGTCAGCGTGCTCGCAGCCGTGCTCGGGGCGGTATCGGCCGTGGGCCGTGCCGCACGCTTGGCGCCTGCAGCCGCGCTCTCGCCGCCTGCGCCCACGCGCTTTGCGCGCTTGTCGGAGCGACTCGAGGCCCGCGTGGCTCGACTCGATGCACGGCTGCGCATGCTGGTGCGACGCATCGTGCGGTTTCCGCGACGCTCGGCCACCACGGTAGGCGGGCTCGCGCTGTCTCTCGCCTTGCTCGTCATGTCCGAGCACTTCCCAATCGCGATCGATCGCATCATCGATGTGAACTTCGGCATCACTCAGCGTATGGATGTCACGCTGGCCTTCGCCGAACGAGAGCGCGCCGAAGTGCTGCGCGAGGTGGCGCGGCTGCCGGGTGTGCGCGAGGTCGAACCCCTGCGCACGGCCGAGGTGCCACGCTCAACCGTGTCATTGGCACCGATCTGCGGGTTGTCGATCCGCAGCCGCAGGGGCTCACACTCTCGACCGGCCTTGCCCGCAAACTCGGGCTGAAGGTGGGCGATCGGGTGCGCGTCGAGGCGACCGACGGGCGACGGGTGCGCAGCGAGGTGACGGTGATCGCGATCGTGCAGCCTTTTCTCGGCATGCCGGCCTACATGGAACAGCAGGCGCTCGGCCGCTTACTCCGAGAACCGGGACGCGTCGATTCCGCCTACCTGCTCATCGATGCCGCGGCGCGCGATTCTTTGAGTCGTCGCCTGCAGGACATCCCGGCGATCGTAGGTGTCACGTACGCGGATAACGCCGAACGATCGCTCCGCAATCTCTTCGATCAGGGCGCCGGATTTTTCTCCTATATGTTCCTCCTGTTCTCGCTTGTCATGGCGGCGGGCGTGGCGTTCTCGGCCGCGCGCGTGACCCTGGGCGAGCAGGAGCGGGATCTGGCGACCCTGCGGGTCATCGGTTTTCGTCGCGGTGAGGCTTCGTGGGTGCTGCTCGGTGAACTGGCGCTGCTGCTGGTCGTTGCGCTGCCGCTCGGTCTCCTCGCGGGTGCCGGCCTCTCGGCCTGGATGATGGAGCAGTTCGAAACCGAGCTATTTTCCTTCCCGTTCGTGTTCGATCTGCCGACCTACGCCCGGGCCGCCCTGTTTGTCACCGCAGCAGTGGTGCTTGCGGCGCTCTGGGTGCGTCGCGATGTGGATCGACTGGACCTTGTCGCCGTGTTGAAATCACGCGAGTGAGAGAATCCCTGCATGTCCGAAACCCCTGAACTGCATCGCCGCCGCCGCGCACGCCTCTGGACCGTGCTCGCAGCGCTCGGCCTTGCGTTGCTGCTTGCGCTGGCCTTGTGGCCGGAGCGGATCGAAGTATCGACAGCCAAAGTCGAGCGCGGGCCGGTGCGCGCAACGCTCATCGATGAGGGGCGCACACGCATGCGCGAGGTCTATATCGTCAGTGCCCCCTTCAGCGGTCGCGTGCTGCGGGTAGCCGTGGAGCCGGGCGATGCGGTCCGAGCCGGGGAGCCACTCGCACGCATGACGCGCAGCAGCGCCGGCTTTCTCGATCCGCGTCTCGAGGCCGAGGCCCGGGCCACGGTGACGGCGGCACTGGCTCGCGAACGTGCCGCGACCGCCGAGCGCGACCTTGCCGCGAGCGAAGCGACGCGTGCGCGCCAGTTGGCCGCGACACGCCTGATCGCCGACACCGCACGCGATGCGGCGATTGCCCGCGAACGTTCAGCCGAGGCTGCGCTGCAAGCCGCTGCCGCTGAGGTGCGCCGGGCGCGCAGTGCCTTGCTCTCGGCGGGTGAATCGGGCGGCGAGGGCACGGTGCTCGTCAAGGCGCCGGTGGCAGCCGTGGTGCTGCGCGTGCCGCAGGAGAGTGAGGCCGTCGTCGCCGGGGGCACACCGCTCATCGTGCTCGGTGATCCGGCGCGAGTGGATGTGGTGGCGGAATTTCTCTCTCAGGATGCCGTGACCTTGCAGCCCGGCGCGGCGGCGTTCATTGAAAATTGGGGCGGTGCGCCGCTCGCTGCCCGCATCGAGCGCATCGAACCGGTAGCTCGCACCAAGGTGTCGGCGCTCGGAATCGAGGAGCAACGCACCAACGTAATTTTGCAGTTCGCAGAGTCGCCTCCGCCCGCGCTGCGTGTGCACGACTTTCGCATCGATGCGCGCGTGATCGTCGCCGAGCGCAGCGACGTGGTGCGCGTGCCGCTGGGTGCGCTGTTTCGCGATGGCAATGCCTGGTCGGTGTACGTGGTGCGCGGCGGCCGTGC
>RGWK01000007.1 GCA_010029775.1 Gammaproteobacteria bacterium | reverse complement strand
TCGGGTGACGCGCCGGAATTGTGGAATGTCGATCACCCCGATCGCATTCGCCTGCTGCACCAGCGTTTCGTCGACGCGGGTGCCGATCTGATCCTGACCAACACCTTCGGCGGTACCCGCTATCGGTTGAAGCTGCACTCGGCGCAGGATCGCGTGCGCGAGCTCAACCGCGCGGCCGCGCAGCTTGCGCGCTCGGTGGCCGATGCGTCGGGTCGTGAGGTGTTGGTGGCGGGCAGCATCGGTCCGACGGGCGAGATCCTCGAGCCGCTAGGCCCTGTTTCGATTGCCGATGCGCGTGCGGCGTTTGCCGAGCAGGCCGCAGCCCTCGCCGAGGGCGGGGCGGATGTGATGTGGATCGAGACCATGTCCTCGCGGGAGGAAGTCGAGGCGGCCATCGAAGCGGCGGCAACCACAGGTCTGCCGGTTGTCAGCACGCTGTCCTTCGACACCAACGGTCGCACCATGATGTCGCTCACACCGGCGGAACTCGCCGGTATCGCGCGGCAGCATCACCTTGCGGCCTGCGGCAGCAATTGCGGTGTCGGACCCGCCGAGCTCGTCGCCTCGATCCTCAATCTCAGTGCGGCGGCGGACCCCTCGATGGTGCTGGTGGCCAAGGCGAACTGCGGCATTCCGCAATACGTCGATGGTGCGATTCGCTACGACGGCACACCCGATCTGATGGCGAGCTACGTGCACCTCGCCGTCGATGCCGGGGCGCGCATCATCGGCGGATGTTGCGGCACCTCGCCGGAGCATTTGGCAGCAATGCGCCGTGCGCTCGATGCCCACGTGCCCGGTCCGCGTCCGGATGCGGCGGTGCTCGAATCGACGCTGGGGCAGATCAGCACGGGTGCACGCGCGCAGCTCGGTGGCAATCTCGATCGGGCGGCAGGGTCGGCCTCGGGTGCCGCGCCACGAACGCGTCGTACGCACCGCACGTCATAGGCCGCGTCGCTTCACCCTCCACGCGAGGTAAATCCGTCGCGGTATGCTTGGGTTCGATGATCGAACCTGATCCGACGATCCTGCGGTTTTTGGACGTTGCCTGGATGGAGCGCGGGCTCGCGGCCAACACGCTGGCGGCCTACCGCGCAGACCTTGCTGCCTTGCAACAGTGGTTGCACGGGCAGGGCCGGCGACTCGGCGACACCACTCGGGCTGACGTGCTGGCCTATCTCGGCGAACGCTCGGCCAGTGGTGCGCGGCCGAAGTCCACCGCGCGGCAACTGTCGGCGTTCCGTCGTTTTTTTCGACACCAGGTTCGCGAGGGCCTGCGGGCGGATGACCCGACCGCCGAGGTGGCCATGCCGCGTCTCGGCAGGGCATTGCCGAAGTCCCTCTCCGAAACCGACGTCGAGCGCTTGTTGGCGGCGCCGGCGCTCGAACTCGCCCTCGGGTTGCGCGATCGCGCCATGCTCGAGGTGCTCTACGCCACGGGTCTGCGCGTCTCGGAACTCGTTGCGCTCACGCTGCAGCAAGTCAATGTGAATCAAGGCGTGCTGCGGGTGACGGGCAAGGGCAACCGCGAGCGCCTCGTGCCGCTCGGCGCTGAGGCCATCGAGTGGTTGCAGCGCTTCATGCGGACCGCGCGCGTCGAGTTGCTCGGTGCGCGGCAAACCGACTATCTCTTTCCCACGCGCCGTGCCACGCGCATGACCCGACAGTCGTTCTGGTATCTCATCAAGCGCTACGCGCGTCTCGCCGGGATAGATAAACCGCTCTCGCCGCACACCCTGCGCCATGCCTTCGCCACCCACCTGCTGAACCACGGCGCCGACCTGCGCGTGGTGCAGATGTTGTTGGGTCATAGCGACCTGTCGACTACGCAGATTTACACCCACGTGGCGCGCGAGCGACTCAAATCGCTCCATGCGCAACATCATCCCCGAGGTTGACGTACTTCCGACGGCGCGCGGACGAGGCTCTGCTAAACTTCGACCCTATGAAAGCCAAACTGCTGATTGTGCTGCTCGCCAGCTTCGCTGCAGCCACGACGCTCGCAAATCCTGCCGCCAAGAGTGATCCGCGTGCGGCACTCGTCAAAAAATTCCCGGGTAGCAAGCTCGAGGAGTTCAAGCCCTCACAGATACCCGGGCTCTTCGAGTTCGCGCGCGGTGCGGATGTGCTCTACGTCACCACCGATGGACGGTTCGCCATCGATGGCGATCTTTACGATCTCAGCAATGATGCCAACCTCAGCGACCAGCGGCGGCGCGAAGCGCGACTGGCGTTGATCGCCTCGGTGCCCGAATCACAGATGGTGATTTTCGGGCCCGCGAAGGCGGCACACACCGTGACGGTGTTCACCGATCTCGACTGCGGGTACTGTCGCAAGTTGCACTCTGAAATAGCGAAGTACAACGAACTCGGCATTCGGGTGCGCTATCTGTTTTTCCCGCGCGAGGGCCCCGATACGGAATCGTGGCAGAAGGCGGTGTCGGTGTGGTGCTCGCCGAATCGCAACGATGCCCTGACTCGCGCGAAGAAAGGCGAGACCATCAAGGTGGTCAAGTGCAATCCGAACCCCGTCCAGCGCGACTATGAGCTCGGTCAGGACGTCGGTTTGCGCGGGACGCCCGCGATCGTGCTGCCGGATGGGGACCTGCTGCCGGGATACGTGCCGCCGGCCATGTTGGCGCAGCGGCTTGCGCCCGAGAGCAAGACGACTAAATAGGCGTAGAAAGTTAGAGGCTCGAGCGTCCGCCGAAGCGCAGCTTCCTCAGCGTTCGAGCAGCTTGAGCTTGTCGGGCTTGCCGTCCCAGTCCTTGGCATCAGCCGGTGCGTCGCGCTTCTCGGTGAGCACCGGCCACTTGCGCGCGAGTTCGGCGTTCAGTGCCTTGAAGTGCTCCTGTCCTGCGGGCACCTCGTCCTCCGAGAAGATCGCCTCGGCCGGACACTCCGGTTCACACAGCGTGCAGTCGATGCACTCGTCCGGGTCGATGACCAGAAAGTTGGGACCTTCGTGGAAGCAGTCGACGGGACAGACCTCGACGCAATCCATGTATTTGCACTTGATGCAGTTTTCAGTGACGACGAACGTCATGAGCAACCCCGCGAAAATGGTGCTCGCACTCTAAACCGGCTCGAATCCGGCCGCCAGAGTGCCCGACCCGATCAACTACGACGTCGATCGAACTCGGCGAAGTAGTAACCTTCCTTGCCCGCAGAGCGGTCTTCGAGAAAGTGCTTGAGCGCGAACTCGACGCTCGCGAAGGCCATGTCGGACCAGGGAATCTCCGCCTGTTCGACGAGCTTCACGTCCAGACTCTCGGGGCCTGCGCCAATATTGGGCGAGCGTAGCCTCGCGCGGAAAAACACATGCACCTGCTGCGCATGCAGCACGTGAACCACGGCGAGCAGGGAGCCGATCTCCACGTCGGCGAGCGCCTCCTCGTAGGCCTCACGGGCTGCCGCCTGTTGCAGGGTTTCGTTGTTTTCCATGAACCCGGCAGGCAGCGTCCAGAAGCCGTAACGCGGCTCAATGGCGCGTTTGCAGACGAGAATGCGGCCCTGTTCGTCGACCGGTACGCAGCCGACCACAAGCTTGGGATTTTCGTAGTGGACGGTGCCACAGACGGGGCAAACGTGGCGTGGCAGGTGCTCCCCGTCCGGGATCCGCACCACGACCCCGGCGCCACAGTTGCTGCAATAGTTCATGGACACTTTCGTTGGTGCCGGGAGAGGGAATCGAACCCACACTCCTGATTAGGGAAACGGATTTTGAGTCCGCCGCGTCTACCAGTTCCGCCATCCCGGCTTTGTCGTTGGACGCAAGTATACGTGAAAGCCGGCCGCGGCTTGCCTAACATGCGCCCCGTGCTTGCCACAGACTTCGATTTCGAGCTCCCCGAGGAGTTGATTGCCCAGCGGCCACTCGCCGAACGAGCGGCTTCGCGGTTGCTCGTGCTCGAGCGGCAGGCCGCCGCGCCGTACGATCGGCGGTTCGTCGACTTGCCGAGTTTGCTGAGGCCCGCGGACCTGCTCGTCTTCAACGACACGCGGGTGATTCCCGCGCGGTTGCAGGGTCGCAAGCCGAGCGGTGGCGCCGTGGAGATGTTGCTGGAGCGAGCCCTCGAGGGCCGACAGGCGTTGCTCCACATGCGCGCCAGCAAGCCGCTGCGGCCGGGGCAGCTCGTGCTCACCTCGGGCGGCGATGTCACGGTGCTCGGTCGCGACGAGGATCTCTTCCGCGTGCAGTTACCCGCGGAGGCCATCGACTTTTTCTCGCGTCACGGCACCGTGCCGCTGCCGCCGTACATCAGCCGCGAGGCCGACGTGCAGGACGCCGAGCGATACCAAAGCGTACTGGCGAAGGTGCCGGGCGCCGTGGCCGCGCCCACTGCGAGCCTGCATTTCGATGCGGCCCTGCTCGAGCGCTTGGCCGTGCAGGGTGTGCCGCGGACTACGCTGACCCTGCATGTGGGTGCCGGAACGTTTCAGCCCCTGCGCACCCTCAACATCGATGAGCACGTGATGCATGCCGAGAGGGTGGAATTGCCCGAGGCGGCCTGTGAGGCCATCGCCCGCGCACGCGCGGCGGGCGGACGGGTGATTGCCGTGGCCGCGGCGGCACTGCCGCCAGAAATCGCTACCGACAGTGGGGCACCGCTTCGGCCCTGGCGCGGCGACACCCGCATCTTCATCAAGCCCGGGCACCCGTGGCGGGTGGTCGATGCGCTGATCACGAATTTCCATTTGCCGCGCTCGACCCTGCTGATGCTGGTCAGCGCCTTCGCAGGCCGCGAGCGCGTGCTGGCGGCCTATGCCCACGCCGTTCGCGAGCGCTATCGGTTTTT
The DNA here is from genome assembly GCA_010029775.1 of Gammaproteobacteria bacterium. Lineage (GTDB taxonomy): Bacteria > Pseudomonadota > Gammaproteobacteria > Steroidobacterales > Steroidobacteraceae > UBA964. Next base: position 18,156 of record RGWK01000007.1, on the reverse strand, counting down.
CAGTTACGGTGACGCGATGTTCCTCGAGCGACATGCCGCGGGTGGAGAGGGCGCATGAGCCTGCGCTACGAATTGCTCGCCACCGATGGCGCGGCGCGCCGCGGCCGTGTGCACGCGCGCCACGGCAGCATCGAAACACCGGCCTTCATGCCGGTCGGCACCTACGGCACCGTGAAGGCGATGACGGCCGAGGAGCTCGAGGGTCTCGGCGCCGAGATCGTGCTGGGCAACACGTTTCATCTGATGCTGCGACCCGGTGCTGAGGTGATCGCCGAACTCGGCGGGCTGCATCGCTTCATGCACTGGTCGCGGCCCATCCTCACCGATTCGGGCGGTTTCCAAGTATTCAGTCTCGCCAAGCTGCGCAAGATCAGCGAGGAGGGCGTGAAGTTCCGCTCGCCGATCGATGGCAGCGAGGTGCGGCTGACCCCGGAAGACTCGATGGATGTGCAACGCGCGCTCGGTTCCGACATCGCCATGATGTTCGACGATTGCACGGCCTGGCCCGCCACCGAGACCCAGGCCCGCGCCTCCATGGAGCGCTCGATGCGTTGGGCGCGCCGCTGCCATGATCACTACTACCGCGACGGGCGCGAGGCGGCCCCGGGGGATCTTTTTGGCATCGTGCAGGGCGGCATGTATCCGCAGCTGCGGCGCGAATCCTTGGACGCCCTGATGGCCATCGACTTGCCGGGACTTGCGGTGGGCGGCCTTGCCGTCGGTGAGCCTGAGCCCGAGCGCTTGCGGGTGCTCGAGGAACTCGTGCCGCACATGCCGACCGATCGGCCGCGGTATCTGATGGGGGTGGGACGCCCCGAGGACATCGTGGCCGCAGTGTTGCGCGGTATCGATATGTTCGACTGTGTCATGCCAACTAGACACGCGCGCAACGGGCATCTGTTCACCTGCACGGGCGTCATCAACATCCGCAACGCCGCGCACCAGCGCGACCCCGGGCCGATCGACCCCGAGTGCCGCTGCTACACCTGCCGCAACTATTCGCGGGCCTATCTGCGCCATCTCGATCGCTGCAAGGAGATTTTGGGCTCAAGGCTCAATACCATCCACAACCTGCATTTCTACCTCGAGCTCATGCGCCGGCTGCGCGAGGCCATCAGCGAGGGTCGGGTGGCGGCTTTTGCTCGGGACTTCCTCGCCCGGAGGCAGGCGCCGGCGCCTGTGGCATAATCCGCGGCCTTTTTCGGAAGCGTTTGCCCAAGGAGCACGCAACATGAACGGACTGATTCCCGAAGCCTATGCCCAGGCCGGGGCGGCCTCGCCCGGCGGACAGCTCGCTCCCTTGCTGATGATGGTGCTGTTCATCGTCATCTTCTACTTTCTGCTGATTCGTCCGCAGCAAAAGAAGGCCAAGGAACACGCGGCGATGCTCGGCAAGCTTGCGGCGGGCGATGAGGTGGTCACGGCCGGTGGCATCGTCGGCAAGGTCGTTGCCGTCGGTGATGGATTTGTCACCATTGAAATCGCCGAGTCGGTGCAGATCAAGGTGCAGAAGTTCCAGGTCAGCTCGCTCGTGCCGAAGGGCACCCTCAAGGGCGGTTGATCCATGCTCGAGTTCGCCCGCTGGAAGTACGCCCTCGTGGCCATCGTGTTGGTGGTGGCGACCATCTTCGCGCTGCCCAACGTGTTCGGCGAAGACGCAGCGTTGCAGGTGGCCCGCAAGGACCGCGCGGCAATCGCTGACGACGGTCGCAAGTCCATCGAGGATTACCTTCGCGGGCAGGGCGTGTCGTTCTCGCGCAGCTACGTCGATCAGGGCCGTCTGATGCTGCATTTCAATGCGGTGCCGGCGCAGCTGAAGGCGCGCGATCTCGTCAATGAAAAGTACAAGGCGGATTACGTCACGGCGCTGTCGTTTGCATCGCGGGCGCCCGACTGGTTGCGCAAGATTGGCCTGCGGCCAATGCCGCTCGGCCTCGATCTGCGTGGCGGTCTGTATCTGCTGTATCAGGTCGATATCGCCGGTGCAGTCGATCAGTTGCTCGAGGTCTACGAGCAGGACGTGCGTCGCACGCTCTCGCAGCAAAACATTGCCTTCAGCGATGTCATTCGGGTGACCGAGGGCAGCGAGCGGCCGAATGGGTTGCGCGTACTGCTGCCCGCGGGCGCTGATGTGGGTCCGGTTCGCAGTGTGCTTCGCCGCCTGTGGCCCGATTTGACGATCACGAGCTTCCAGGCCTCTTCAGGGCCGATCGTTCAGATCGTGTTGAACGCGGCGCAGATCAAGGAGCGCCAGGACTACGCCATTTCGCAAAACCTCACGACGCTTCGAAATCGCGTCAACGAACTCGGTGTCTCCGAGCCTGTCGTGCAGCGTCAGGGACTCGATCGTATCGCCGTGCAGTTGCCGGGCGTGCAGAACTCGGCCGAGGTCAAGGATCTGCTCGGCAAGGTCGCAACCCTCGAGTTCCGTCTTGTCGACACGCAGAACAATGTGTCGGAGGCCGTACAGCGCGGACGTGCACCGTTTGGATCCAAGCTCTACGAGACCCGCGATGGTCTGCCGACATTGCTCAAGCGCGACATCATCGTCACCGGTGATCAGCTCGTCGATGCCGTCACGGCGGCAACCGAGCAGGGTCCGGGTGTGTCCGTCCGTCTCGATGCGTCGGGCGGCGAGGAGATGCTGCGCACCACGCGCACCAATCTCGGCAAGCCGATGGCGGTGGTGTTCATCGAACAGCGCCGCGAGGATGTGGAGATTGCCGGCGAGAAAGTGCAGCGCACGGTCAAGGAAGAGAAGGTCATCAACACGGCCACCATTCAGGGCGTGTTCTCCACGAATTTCCAAATCACGGGTCTCGGCGTCAACGAAGCGCGCGATCTCGCTTTGCTGCTTCGCGCCGGTGCGCTCGCAGCGCCGATCTTCGTGATCGAAGAGCGCGTTGTGGGTCCGGGCCTTGGCAAGGAGAACATCGAGAAGGGGACCAACGCGCTCATCATCGGCATGGCGTTGTTGTTCGTCTTCATGCTCGTTTACTACCGGACCTTTGGTCTCGTCGCGAACATCGTGCTGCTCGCCAACGTCATTCTGCTGGCCGCGTTGCTCACGGCCTTCAAGGCGGCGCTCTCGTTGCCCGGCATTGCCGGTATCGTGCTCACGGTGGGCATGGCGGTCGATGCCAACGTGCTGATCTACGAGCGCATCCGCGAGGAAATCCGCAACGGGGTAACGCCGCAAACGGCGATTGCCAAGGGCTTCGAGAAGGCGTTCTCGGCGATCGCCGACTCCAACATCACGACTTTGATCGCTGGCATCGTGCTGTGGGCGCTCGGTACCGGCGCGATCCGTGGCTTTGCCGTCGTGCTCTCGCTTGGCATCGCGACCTCGATGTTCACCTCGCTGCTCGGCAGTCGAGCCTTGCTCACGCTGATGTACGGCGGTGCCCGTCGTCCGGCGAAGTTGTCGATCTGACCGGCTTTAGGGAATCCACGCCATGGAATTGTTCAAGAGCAATAGCAAGATCGCCTTCATGGGCTCCCGCAAGCTCTGGTATGCGGTGTCCGCGATCCTGTTCGTGGTGTCGTTGGTGGCAAGTTCCCGGGCGAAGCCCAGCCCGAGGTGCTGCGTCGTGGGCTCGAGGCGGCGGGCTTCGAAGACGTGCAGGTGCAGAATTTCGGTTCTTCGCGCGACGTGGCGATCCGTTTGCCGCCTCCGGAAGGCAAGACCGCCGATCAGGTGCGAAACAGCGTCGAGTCGGTGCTACGGCAGGTCGATGCCCGCGTGGTTGTCAGTCGTCTCGACGTGGTCGGGCCGCAGGTCGGCAACGAGTTGCGCAATTCAGCGGTGATTTCGCTGCTCGCCACGCTAGTGCTGATCTTTATCTACGTGTTCCTGCGCTTCCATGCTTGGCAACTGTCGGTTGGTGCCATCATCGCTGCGATCCACGACCCGGTCATCGTGCTTGGGTTCTTTGCGTTGACGGGCATCGTGTTTGACCTGTCGGTCGTTGCGGCGCTGCTTGCTGTCATCGGCTATTCGCTGAACGACACGGTTGTGGTGTTCGATCGGATCCGCGAGCGCTTCGAGGCGAACAAGCGCATGCAACCTGCAGAGGTGCTGAACCAGTCGGTCAACCAGACCCTCTCGCGTACCATCATGACGAGCTTGACCACCCTCATCGTGGTGGTCGTGCTGTTGCTGCTCGGCGGGCCGGTGTTGCAGGGGTTCTCGGCCGCCCTGGTTGTGGGCATCCTGATCGGGACGTACTCCTCGATCTACATCGCCAGTTCCGTGGCACTCGATGCGGGTCTGACCGCCGAGAGTCTTTTCCCCACCCGCAAGAAGCTCGCCATCGACGACATGCCCTGAGTCGGGCGCGTTACAGTGGCGGCGGATGCGTATCCGCCCCTACAATCGGGTGCATCACCTGAGGGGGGTTCCGCATGAACTGGCGCATCAAGCCGCTCGACGAGATCATTGCCACGGCCGAGAAGAAGAGCCTTAAGCGCTCACTCGGGGCCTTCCAGCTCACCATGATGGGCATAGGCGCCATCATCGGCACGGGCATCTTCGTACTCACCGCCGAGGCTGCGCAGAAGGCGGGCCCCGGCATGATGGTCTCCTTCATCGTCGCCGGTTTCGTCTGCGCCGTTGCCGCTCTCTGCTACGCCGAGTTGTCCTCGATGGTGCCGGTCTCCGGTTCCGCCTACACCTACTCGTACGCGGTGCTTGGCGAAGCGATCGCCTGGATGGTGGGTTGGGCCCTGGTGCTCGAGTTCGCGGTCGCGGCGAGCGCGGTGTCGGTGGGATGGTCCAACTACTTCGTGGGCAACATCGAACGCATGTTCGACATCGAGCTCGCAGACACCTTCACCAAGGGTCTCTATGCCGGCGGCTTGATCAACTTGCCGGCTGCGGTCATCGCGATGCTGGTGACAGCCTTGCTGGTCGTCGGCACCCGCGAGAGCGCGACCGTCAACGCCTTCCTGGTGCTCATCAAGGTCGCAGCCCTCGTGCTGTTCGTGGTGCTCGCCATTCCGGTGATCAACGGCGAGAACTTCGAGCCGTTCGCGCCGAACGGCTTCTTCGACTCGGGCGGACTCGGTATCGGCATTGCCGGTGCGGCTGCGTCCATTTTCTTTGCCTACGTCGGCTTCGATGCCGTGGCGACTGCGGCCGAGGAGACCAAGAATCCGCAGCGCAATATCCCGATCGGCTTGATCGGTAGTCTCGCGATCTGCACCGTGTTCTACCTGCTGGTGGCCGCCGGTGCGGTGGGCTCGATTGGTGCGCAGCCGGTCTCCGATGCCAGCGGCATCCCGCTGTCGCCCGGCAGCGAGGCGTTCTTTGCGGCTTGCGCGCAGCCTGCGAATGCCAACTTGCTCGCCTGCAGTGACGAGCCGCTCGCCCACGTGCTCGACATGATTGGCTGGGGCAAGGTCGCCCAGTTGATCGCGCTTGCCGCGTTCCTCGCGTTGCCCTCGGTCATCCTGATGATGCTCTTCGGCCAGACGCGTATTTTCTTCGTCATGGCGCGTGACGGCTTGCTGCCGTTTAACGAGACGCTGTCCAAGGTGCACCCGAAGTTCGGCACGCCCTATGTCGTCACGCTGATCACGGGCGCCGCGGTGACGATCTTCGCGGCCTTTTTCCCGGTAGGCGTGCTCGCCGACATCTCCAACAGCGGTACGCTGTTTGCGTTCCTCACGGTGGCGGTGGGCGTCATGGTGTTGCGTCGTCGCGAGCCCAACCGCCCGCGGCCTTTCACTACGCCTGCCATCTGGCTGGTCGGGCCGCTGGCCTTCGCCGGCTGCGCGTTCCTGCTGTTCTCGCTACCGCTGCGTACGCAGTTGACCTTCATGCTGTGGACGGGTGTCGGTTTGCTGGTGTACCTCGCGTACGGCTACCGCAAGAGCCCGCTCGCGAACCGCTGAGTCGCTGACGCGTGGCTACTGCCGCCGATCCGCAACTGGCCAACCGCATCCTTGGCGGTCTCGTGCTCGGCGCCTTGGCCGGCGCCCTCGTGCTGCTGCTCGGGGGGCCGCTGCCCTGGCTGCTCGAGGGTGCCCGTCAGGTCTCCACTGCCGTGTTCGATCCGCTCGGGCAGATCTTCCTGCGGTTGCTCTTTTTCGTGGTGATGCCGCTGGTGTTTGCGTCGCTCGCCTGTGGCGTCGCGCAGTTGGGAGACCTGGGTCGGCTCGGACCGCTGTCGGCGCGGACCTTCACGGTGTTCTTCGCCAACATGTCGATCGCGTGCCTGCTCGGGCTCATCATGATGAACGTGCTGCAGCCTGGAGCCGTCATCGACGCCGAGACGAAGGCGCGCCTCGTCAGTGAATACGGCGGGGCCTCGGCAAAACTCATCGAAAAGCAGGCCGCGCAGCCGGACATGAGTTTCGCGACGGTGGTCGACATGTTCATGCCGCGCAATCTGCTCGGCGCCATCACGGGCCACGACCGAGCGATGCTCGGTGAGGTGTTGCCGCTGATCCTGTTCGCCATTCTGGTGGGTGCGGCGGCGGTGCAGTTGGGCGGCCGCCGGCGCGAGCAGTTGCAGTCGGGGCTCGAACTCGTCAGCGAGTTGATGACCGGCATCGTGCGCTTTGCTTTGCGCCTCGCGCCCTATGCGGTCCCCGCCATGATCTTCAGCGTGGTGGTCAAGGTCGGTTGGGACATCCTGCTCGCACTCGGCCTGTTCGTGCTCGGCTGCCTCACTGTGATGTTGCTGCACCTCTTTGGCACGATGTCATTGTGGCTGAAACTCTTTTCGCGCTACTCGCCGCTCGATTTCTGGCGGCGTATCCGGCCCGTGCTGGTGACGGCGTTCTCGACGAGCTCGAGCAGTGCAACGTTGCCTGCGGCGCTCGCTTCGGCGCGCGATGAGCTCGCAATACGTCCGACCACCGCGGGGTTCGTGCTGCCACTCGGCACGACGATGAACATGGCAGGCACCGCGCTCTATGAAGGCTGTGTCGTGCTGTTCGTCGCGCAGGTGTTTGGAATTTCACTCGATCCCGGCCAGCAGATCACGTTGCTGTTGCTCGCTGTGCTTGGTGCGGTGGCGGCTGCCGGCATTCCGGGCGGCTCGCTGCCGATCATTGCGGGGTTGCTCATAACCTTCGGCATTCCGCCGGAGGGCATCGGCATTATTTTGGGTGCGGATCGTCTGCTCGACATGACGCGCACGATGGTCAACGTGGGCGCGGACATGGTCACGACCGCCGTCGTGGACTCACTCGAGCGCAAGGCCGACGGGGCCGCATGAGTGCGGCGGCCTCGGCGCGTTGGCCGTGGATCTGGCCACTCGTAGCCTGGATCGTGATCGGCGTCGCCTTGGGCACCCCGTACGGCGCGTGGCCGCTGCTGGTCGTTGCGCTCGTGGGCGTAGTGCTCGCCGCGGTGCATCACGCCGAGGTCATTGCCGAGCGCATCGGCGAGCCGTTCGGCACGCTGGTACTCGCCGTGGCCGTCACCATCATCGAGGTCGCGCTGATCGTCGCGCTGATGCTGGCCGACAGCGAACCCAACATGCAGTTGCCGCGCGACACGGTGTTTGCCGCGGTGATGATCATCATCACGGGCATGGTGGGACTCTGTCTGCTGACAGGTGGTCGACGACACGGCGAGAATACATTCGGCGGACTCGGTGTGAGTTCGGCGCTTGCCACCTTGGCGTCGCTGTCCGTGCTCACCCTGGTGCTGCCCAACTACACGACGAGCATGCCCGGTGCCGCGTATTCCGCGAGTCAACTGGCCTTTGTCGCGCTGGTGTCGCTCGTGCTCTATGGCGCGTTTATCTTCGTGCAGACGGTGAAGCATCGCGATTACTTTCTGGATGCCACGCACGAGCAGATCGTTGCTGCGGCAGAGCACGATGCGCAGGTCGCGAGCCGCGCGTCGATTCCGGCCACGCTGCTCGCGCTGCTGGCATCGCTCGGTGCAGTGGTGCTGCTCGCCAAGAGTCTGGCGCCTACGCTGACTGCGGCCCTCGATGCGGTGGGTGCGCCGGATGCCGCGACGGGCGTGTTCATTGCCGCAATCGTGCTGCTGCCCGAAAGTCTCGCGGCGTACCGTGCAGCCGTGCTCAACCGTTTGCAGACGAGCCTCAATCTCGCGCTCGGTTCGGCGCTGGCCTCGATTGGTCTGACGATCCCGGCGGTGGCGGCGCTCTCCCTCGCCATGGGCTGGACGCTCGAGCTTGGGCTCGGTCAGCGCGAGATCGTGCTGCTGGTGTTGGCTCTGTTCGTGTCGAGCCTCTCGGTCGCCAAGGGCCGCACCATGGTGCTCCACGGGGTGGTGCACCTCGTGCTGTTCGCCGTGTATCTGTTCACGACGATCGTCCCTTGAAATCAGCCCTCGCGCAGCGAGTCGGTGAGATGCGGCGCGAGCAAAGCGACGAGACCCTCGTAGACCCGCGGCGAGGCAGCGATGATGTTGCCGCCTTGGGTGTATTCGCCGCCTGACAGCGTGCCCACGCGACCGCCGGCCTCTTCGACGAGCAGCGAACCTGCGGCCGTGTCCCAAGGGCCAAGCCCGATCTCAAAAAATCCGTCTGTGCGACCGGCCGCGACGTAGGCCAGATCGAGCGCAGCGGAACCGGGTCGGCGTACGCCTGCGGTGGCGAGCATCACGTCTTTGAGCATCGCGAGATAGGTGTCGAGGTAGCGCGTGTTGGCACGATACGGAAAGCCCGTGCCGATCAGCGCGCCGTCGAGGCCACGCAGATTGCTGACGCGCATGCGCCGATTGTCGAGGTGCGCTCCATCACCGCGTGAGGCAGTGAAGATCTCCTGGCGCATGGGATCATGCACGACGGCATGGTCGATGCGACCACGCACACGACAGCCGATGGAGACGCAGAACTGCGGGAAGCCGTGAATGAAGTTGGTCGTGCCATCGAGTGGGTCGATGATCCACTCGATCGGCCCGCTCCCCGAGGCGCCCGTTTCCTCACCGAGGAAGGCATGGTCCGGGTACGCGCGGCGGATGGTGGCAATGATCTCGGCCTCGGCAGCCCGGTCCACTTCGGTGACGTATTCGTTGCGCCCCTTGGTAGAGACCTCGATCGACTCGAGCCGGTTGAGGCTGCGGACGATGACGTCGGCCGCCCGGCGTGCGGCGCGCACGGCGATGTTCAGTAATGGCTGCATGCTGGCAAAGAGCGTTCGAAAAGGCCGCTAGAATACCACGCGTGACACCCGCCGCCGCCGACATCCGTGTAGTGCTCGTCGAGACGTCCCACCCTGGGAACATCGGGGCGGTGGCGCGCGCCATGAAAAATATGGATCTTGGCGAGCTCGTGCTGGTGCGGCCCAAGAGCTTTCCCGACCCGGAGGCCAGCGCCCGCGCATCGGGTGCTACGGACGTGCTGGAGCGGGCGCGCGTCGTCGATACGCTCGAAGCCGGTATTGCCGATTGCGGTTTGGTCGTGGCCACCACGGCACGTGAGCGCGACCAGAACATCCGCGTGCTCGATGTGCGCGAAGGCGCCCAGCGCATGGTGGTTGAGGCGGCACGCGGGCCGGTGGCGCTGCTCTTTGGCAATGAGCGAACCGGTCTCACCAATAGCGAGTTGTCGCTCGCCCACATGCTGCTGCGCATTCCCGCCAATCCACAGTACTCCTCGCTGAATCTGGCGATGGCTGTGCAGCTCGTTACCTATGAAATCTACCGTGCGCGCGGCGCGCACTACGTCCAGCCCGAGCCTGCCGTGCCGTTCGCGCCTGCGGCCGATATGGAGCGGTTCTACGTGCACTTGGCCGAAGTGCTGGAGCAGATCGACTTTCGCGATCGCACGGCCAGCGGCACGAGCCTGATGGAGCGGATTCGGCGCCTGTTCAATCGCGCGGAGCTCGATCAGAACGAGGTCAACATCCTGCGCGGCATCCTCACCGCCGTGCAGCAAAAGCGACGGACAGCAGGCACCCGAGAGTCGGGTTCGACGTGAGCGTGATCTATCTCGATCATGCGGCGAGCACGCCGCTCGATCCGCAGGTGATCGCCGCACTGCAAGCGGCACTGACGGGTGAGGCGGCGTTTGGCAACCCCTCTGCGACGACCCACGTCTACGGGCGCGCCGCTGCTGCGCAGATCGAGCAGGCACGCGAGCGCATTGCGGCGCTGATCGCCGCGAGCCCGCGAGAGGTGATCTTCACCTCCGGAGCCACCGAGTCAGACAACCTCGCCATCCTCGGGATTGCGCGCGGCCGCGAATCTTTCGGTCGGCATCTGATCAGCTCGCGTACCGAGCACAAGGCCGTGCTCGATGCCTGCAAGGCGCTCGCCAAACGCGGTTTCGAGGTCACCTGGCTCGAGCCGCAGCGCGACGGGCGCATTCTGCCCGAGCAGGTGGCCGCGGCCTTGCGGCCGACGACGCAACTCGTCTCGCTGATGCACGCCAACAACGAGACGGGCGTCGTGCAGCCGATCGAGCCCATCGCCGAGCTCTGTCGTGCGCGAGGCGTGTTTTTCCATGTGGATGCGGCGCAGTCGGTAGGCAAGTTGCCCCTCGACGTGTCCACCACCCCCATCGATTTGCTGTCGCTATCGGCGCACAAGATGTACGGCCCCAAGGGTATTGGCGCGTTGTTCGTCTCGGAGCGCGTCAGGCCATGGCTCGAGCCGCTGATGTGGGGGGGTGGTCAGGAGCGGGGCTTGCGGCCCGGCACCCTGCCCACGCATCAGATCGTGGCCTTTGGTGTGGCTGCCGAGGTGGCGCGTTCCCGTTGGCGTGAGGATGCGCGGCACCTCGAGGGTTTGGTGCGGCAGTTCAAGGGCGCCATGGAAGGCCTCCCTGGTGGTCGTTTCAACGACCCCCTGCTCAAGGCGATGGACGGCGAGACGATGGACGCCGAGGCGATCGACGACGGGCGGCTGCCGGGTCTCGTGTCGCTGAGCCTTGAGGGCGTGGAGGGGGAGAGCCTGCTCGCCGAGTTGCCGCAGCTCGCGCTCTCGAGCGGGGCGGCCTGCGACTCGGCCACCGGTGAGCCGTCCTACGTATTGCGAGCCCAGGGCGTGCCTCGGGAACTCGCGCAGTCGACGCTGCGCGTGAGTTTTGGGCGGGGCAACACGGCGGAGGAGGCCGAGGCGGCCGCTCGGCAGATCTGCGCCGCGGTCGTCCGGCTGCGCAACGAGGATGCCCCTGGACAGCCCCCCGGGGGTCCCTGGGCCGAGGGCAGCGCGGGCAGCCTGGCCGAGGGCGCTCGGGTGCGCTGTTTCCTGCGGCTTACGACGGACGGCAGGCTTGAGGCGCTGCAGTTTCGTTTGGCAGCGTGTCCCCATACCCGTGAGGTGGCTCGCCGTCTCGAGGCGCGGGTGGCGGCGGGGCCCTGCAGCCCCGAGTCGCTCGGCAAGCCCGACGATTGGGCCCGGGAGGCGACCGTCCCGGTCACGAAACTCGGTCGCTTGCTGGCGGTCGAAGATGCGCTGCGGCGGGCGCTCGGTTCCGTTGCCGCAGCCCGCTCCCGTACAATCGAGCCCTGAGGTCACTGCATGGCGATTTCGCTTACCCCCGCTGCCGCCGATCGAGTTCGCAACTTCCTGCACGCCCGCGGGGAGGGCCTCGGGCTGCGTCTGGCGGTGCGCAAGACGGGCTGCTCGGGCTTTGCCTACGTCATCAACTACGCCGACGATATCAACCCCGCCGATGTGGTCTTCGAGGACCAGGGGGTTAAGGTGTTCGTCGATCGTGACAGCCTCTCCCTCATCGACGGGACCGAGGTCGATTTCGTCAAACAGGGGCTCAACGAGGCCTTCAAGTTCCGCAACCCCAACGTCAAGGGCGAGTGCGGCTGCGGCGAGAGTTTCACGGTCTAAAAGCCCCTGTCGATGCCGTTCGGGGCGCGCGGAGGGTACACTACGCGTTTGCCCGTTTCCCTTTCATAAACCTCAAGGAACAGTCCCATGGCGCTGGAGCGCACTTTTTCGATCGTCAAACCCGATGGCGTGGCCCGTAACCTCATCGGCGAGGTCTATCGCCGCTTCGAGCAGGCCGGCCTGCGCGTGATTGCAGCCCGTATGACCCACCTCTCGCAGAGCGAGGCGGAAGGCTTCTATGCGGTGCACCGGGAGCGTCCGTTCTTCAAGGACCTCGTCAAGTACATGACCTCGGGTCCCGTGATGCTCCAGGTGCTCGAAGGCGAGAACGCCATCCTGCGCAACCGCGAAATCATGGGCGCAACCGACCCGAAGAAAGCGGCGCCGGGCACCATCCGCGCGGATCTGGCCGAGAGCATCGAGGCCAACACCGTGCACGGCTCCGATGGCCCGGAGACGGCTGCGCAGGAGATTGCGTACTTCTTCCGCGGCATCGAGATTTGCCCCCGCGGCTGATCCTGCACCGATGAACGCTGCCGTGCCGAATCCGCGAACCAACTTGCTCGGGCTCGAACGGCCCGAGCTCGAGGCGTTCGTCGGTTCGCTCGGCAGCAAACCCTTCCGCGCGCGTCAGCTGATGAGCTGGATTTACAAGCGCGCGGAGGGGCAGTTCGACTCCATGACGGATCTGGCGCGCGATTTTCGCGCACAGCTTTCGACAGTCGCCGAGGTGGTGACGCCTGAGATCGTCTCGCGGCACGACTCGGCCGACGGTACGCGCAAGTGGTTGCTGCGTGCCGATCAGTCGCAGGCCTTCGAAATGGTGTTTATCCCCGAGGTCGATCGCGGCACGCTGTGTATCTCCTCGCAGGTGGGCTGCGCACTCGACTGCAGTTTCTGCTCGACGGCCCAACAGGGCTTCAACCGCAACCTGAGCACCGCGGAAATCGTCGGTCAGGTGTGGCTCGCCAACCGTGAACTCGGTTTCGAGGCCGGTGGCGAGCGGCGCATCACCAACGTGGTGTTCATGGGCATGGGCGAGCCGCTGGCGAATTTCCGCGCGGTGGTGCCCGCCATCCGTATTCTGCTCGATGATCTCGGCTTCGATATCTCGCGCCGTCGCGTGACCTTGTCGACTTCGGGTCTCGTGCCGCAAATGTACAAGCTTGCCGAGGAGGTCAATTGCGCGCTCGCGGTCTCGCTGCACGCACCGGATGACGCCTTGCGCAATGAGCTCGTGCCGATCAACCGTCTCCATCCGATCGCCGAGCTGCTCGAGGCTTGCTGGCACTACATCGACGAGCAGAACGGGCGCAGCGTCACGTTCGAATACGTGATGCTCGATGGGGTCAATGACCAACTCGAACATGCGCGAGCGCTCGCACGATTGATGCGCGGCCGCCCGGCCAAACTCAACCTGATCCCGTTCAATCCGTTTCCGGGGACGGCTTACCGCCGCTCGCCGATGCCGGTGATCACGCGCTTTCGCGACGAGCTCATCCAGCGCGGCGTGCTGGCGACCATCCGTCGCACTCGCGGCGATGACATCGATGCGGCCTGTGGCCAACTTGCCGGACGCGTCAACGACCGCACCCGGGTGCGCCTCGGCGACAAACTCGCTGCGGCGATGAACGCATGATGGCGGTGCATGTCATGAGAGCGTCGGTCATGACGGCGCCCGCCCGAGGCGAGCGGCAGCCATGAGCGATCAGCAACAAGGTGATTTGCTGGCGAGCGCAGGGGCAGGCTCACCAACGCCGCCCGCAGCCACGCCCGCGTCGAGCGAATTGAGCATCGGCCAGACCTTGGCGCGGTGGCGCGGCCAGCGTGGCGAGAGCATCGCCCAGGTCGCTGCGCGTTTGAAATGCGATAAAGCCGTCATCGAGGCGCTCGAGGCCGATCGCTTCAATGATCTGGGGGCTCCGGTGTTTGCCCGCGGCCACCTAAAGCGCTACGCGGAACTGCTCGGCGCTCCGGTCGAGGAGCTGCTCGAGCGCTGGAGTGTGGTGCAGCGTCAAAGTCTCGCGCCACCCGATCTGACCTCGCTGCCACGCGCGCGTGCCCGCAGCGTCGACACTCGCGTGTGGGGTCGTCGAGTCGGCGCGGCCGCTGTGGCACTCGTGATCGGTCTTGCAGCGTGGTGGATTCTGAAGGGCTCCGGCACTGCGACGGCGCCTGCACAACTGGCCGCGCAGGCCTTGCCGCCGCCTCCACCCGCACCGGCGCCCTTGCCGGTGGCGGCGGAGCCCGCATCCGCCGACCCGACTATGGCAGAGGCGCCGGCCACAGCGGTTCCGCCTGCCGCGGCTGTTGCGCCGGCTACGGTCGCAGCCAGCGCGCCGCCCGTCGTTGGCGATCGCGCTGGCTTGCGTCTTGCGGCCCGCGAAGACTCGTGGATTCAAGTTGTCGATGGCACGGGTCGCCGTCTGTATTTCGGCACGCTGCGCGGCGACAACAGCGTCACGCTGAGTGGTGCGGCACCGTTACGCGTATTGCTCGGGCGGGCGGATGTGACCGCGGTTGAATTCGCGGGTCGCCCCGTGAACATCCCGAGCTCGATGATCTTCAACGCCACGGCGCATTTCACCATCGATGCTTCGGGCCAAGTGCAGCGGGTTGTTGCACCGGTGCAGCCCTGAGAATTCATTGACCATGTCGAGCATCCAAACCATCCAACCCGTCAAGGGTATGAACGACGTGCTGCCGACCGAGATCGGTCGCTGGCAGTTTCTCGAAGCGACAGCCCGAGAGTTGCTGCATGCCTATGGTTTCGACGAAATGCGCGTGCCGGTGGTCGAGCAGACGGATCTGTTCAAGCGTGCGATCGGCGAATACACGGACGTCGTTGAGAAGGAGATGTACAGCTTCGAGGACAAGGGCGGCGAGCGACTGACGCTGCGTCCCGAGGCGACCGCCGGAATGGTCCGTGCAGCGATCTCCAATGGCATGCTGCGCGGTGCGCGCCACAAGCTGTGGTGCATCGGGCCGATGTTCCGACACGAAAAACCGCAGAAGGGTCGGTTTCGTCAATTCCACCAGATCGACGTCGAAGCCATCGGCTTCGAAGGTCCGGACGTGGATGCCGAACTCATCGCACTGACGGCCGCATTTTGGCGGCGTCTCGGCATCAGCCGCGTCAGCCTGCAACTCAATTCGCTTGGCACCGTGGAGTCCCGTCGCGAGTATCGGGCGCGACTCACGGAGTACTTTCGCGCGCATCACGAGTCACTCGATGCCGACAGTCAGCGTCGGCTCGAGGGCAACCCGCTGCGCATTCTCGACAGCAAGAATCCCGCGATGCAGTCGCTCATCGCCGGCGCGCCGCTGCTCACCGACTACCTCGATGAGGCTTCGCGAGCCCACTTCGAGGGTTTGCGCGCACTGCTCGATGCCATGGGCATTCCCTACACCGTCAACCCCCGGCTGGTGCGTGGTCTTGATTACTACTCGCGCACCGTCTTCGAATGGGTCACCGACGCGCTCGGCGCGCAGGACGCGGTTTGCTCGGGTGGTCGGTACGATGGACTCATCGCCCAGCTCGGCGGCGAGCCGACGCCGGCGATCGGCTTTGCGATGGGCGTGGAGCGGGTCGTGACGCTCATCGAACAGGTGGGCTCGGCCCCGGCCGCCGCGCAGGCCGACGTCTACCTCGTTGCGCAAGGCGAGGCAGCGCTGCGCGCGGCACTGTCGCTTGCCGAGTCCTTGCGCCAGCACTTGCCGGGCCGACGCATCGAGTTCAATCTCGGCGGCGGCAACTTCAAGGCGCAGTTTCGGCGCGCCGACCGCAGTGGGGCGGCCCTCGCGCTCGTGCTCGGCGAGGACGAGCTCGCCCGCGGCGCCGTTCAGCTTAAGCCGCTGCGCGAGGGTGCAGGCAGCGCCCTCGAGGCGCCTCTTGCCACGGCGGCGAGCGCAGTGGGTCATTGGTTTTCGCAGCAGGGCATGTCCCCCTCAAGCACACCCCGTTAAGGAGACGCGAACGTGATTGACGATTTTTACAACGAGCAGGAACAGTGGGAACGCGTCAAGCAGTGGCTACGCGAGAACGGGCCGTGGTTGGTGGCGGGTGTGCTGATTGGCCTCGGGGCTCTCGCCGGCTGGCGCTGGTGGGAGGCGCGGGTCGAGCGGCTCGCAGTCGAGGCGAGTGAGGCGTACAGCGGCATCGTCAAGACGCTCGAGCGCGGTGATCGCGCCGCAGCGATCAAGCAGGTTGATGAGCTGCGCAGCAAATACAGCTCTTCGGTCTATGCCGAGCAGGCCGATCTGCTCGCCGCCCGCGTGCATGTGGATGCCAACGAGTTGGGTGCGGCCAACGAACGACTCACCCGGGTGATGACCGGGAGCGATGATGTGCAGCTGGCGCTCGTAGCGCGCACGCGTCTGGCGCGTGTGCAACTCGCGCAGGGCAATGCTGATGCGGCGATTGCGACGCTCTCTGCCGTGCAACCCGGTGGTTTCGCGGCGCGCTTCGCCGAGATTCGTGGCGATGCGCTGCATGCCAAGGGCGATCTGGTCGGCGCGCTGGCGGCCTGGCGCGAGGCTGAGAAGGCCGGTGCCGTAAAGAACGCCACGCCGACCGTGGATCTCGAAGGGCTGCGACTGAAGATCGCCGATGTCGAGGCGGATGGCGTCAAGGCCCCCGCTGCGACGCCGGCAGCCGCCGCGCCGGCAGCGGCCAAGAAGTGAGGAGCTAGCCGATGTCATCTCGCGCTTCCCGTTATCTGCGCCTGCTCGCCGCGCTCGCCGTGCTCGGCATTCTCGCGGCCTGCGACAAAGACAAGGATGTCGAGCCGCCTGCCGAGCTCGTCAACTTCAAAGAATCAATCAAGGTCCAGCGCGTCTGGAATCTGTCGCTGGGCGGCGCGGAGGACGTGATGCGTGTCGGTCTCGCACCGGCAGCCGATGCGGAGCGGGTGTACGCCGCCGGGTTTGACGGCGAGGTCGTGGCGGTACAGGCGGCAACCGGCAAGACGATCTGGCGCACCAAGACGCGCACGCAGCTGACGGGTGGTCCGGGCGTGGGTGCGGGGCTCGTGGTGGTCGGTGGCGTCAATGGTGAGGTCATTGCCCTCGAGCAGGCGAGTGGCGCGCGACGCTGGAGCGCGCAGTTGGGCGGGGAAGTGCTCTCGGCACCCGGCGTGGCTGCTGATGCGGTCGTGGTGCGCACGGTCGCCGGGCAACTGATCGGTCTTGCGCCCGATGACGGACGTCAGCTCTGGCGCGAAGATCAGCAGATTCCGCGGCTGACGCTGCGCGGTGTTGCGGCGCCGGTGATTGCCGGCAACGCGGCGATCTGCGGTTTCGACAACGGTCGCGTGCTGTCGGTGGCCACTCGCAATGGCGAGGTGTTCTGGGAGCAGCTGGTGTCGCCCGCCCGTGGTCGCACCGAGCTCGAACGTATCGTCGATATCGACTCGGCCGTGAAGATCTCCGGTCAGGACATTTTCGTCGCCGGCTTTCAAGGGCGCGTGGCGATGCTCGCGCTCGACTCGGGTCAGTCCTGGTGGTCGCGCGAAGTGTCCAGTCATCGCGGGCTCGACGTCGATGAGGAGCGTGTCTACATTTCCAACGCTGAGGGCGAAGTGCTCGCCTTGCGTCGTCGATCGGGCGTTGACCTCTGGAAGCAATCGGGTCTGCGCATGCGCCGCCTGTCTGCACCGGCAGTCATCGGCAAGCATGTGGCGGTGGCGGATTTCGAGGGCTACGTGCACTGGCTCGATGTCGAGACGGGCGCCTTCGTCGCGCGCAGCAAGACCGGTGGTCGCATCAGCAACGCGCCGGTGGTCGTGGGTGATCTGGTCGTATTCCAAGATGACGAAGGCCGCGTGACTGCGCTTCGTCCCCGCTAGGCGTCCTGTAATGCTGCCCGTCGTCGTGCTCGTCGGGCGTCCCAACGTCGGCAAGTCGACGTTGTTCAACCGCTTGACCGGCACTCGAGATGCGCTGGTAGCAGACATGCCTGGCGTCACCCGTGATCGGCAATACGGCTACGGTCGACTCGGCCCGATGCCTTATGTCGTGGTGGATACGGGCGGGCTCGTCGAGCAGCCCTCGGGCATCGAGGCGCCGATGCGCCTGCAGACTGAGCGCGCGGTGGCCGAAGCCGACGTGCTGATTTTTTTGGCCGACGCGCGTAGCGGTCTCACCCCGCAAGATCATTTCGTGGCACGCGAGCTGCGTCGCTCGGGCAAGCCCGTGTTTCTCGCCGTCAATAAGGCCGAGGGTCTCGATCCCTCGACCGCCGCGGCCGATTTCCATTCGCTCGGGCTCGGCGATCCCCTCGCTATCGCCGCGGCGCATGGTGAGGGCTGTCGCGAACTGATGGAGCGCGCGCTTGCGGGGTTTGACGCAGCCGCGGTTCAGGCGGACACGGCGGTCGATGA
>RGWK01000060.1 GCA_010029775.1 Gammaproteobacteria bacterium | reverse complement strand
CGACGATGACCCAGCCGACGGCCATGCCGAGTGCCGCCAGACGCTTCCCGCGCCGGCTCACCCGTCGCCCGTCTTCCCAGTCGCGCAAAGCACGACCAAAGCGGGGATGCGCGATCAGTTTTGCGCGCCATTCCGGCGAGCCCTTGCTCAACGCCCACGCACCGATCAACAGGAACACCGTGGTCGGCATCAACGGAATAAAAGCGTTGATCATGCCGATGCCGACACTTGTGAAGCCGAGAATTCGCCAGAAAAAGAGCGGCATGCGGGCGGGAGCATACCCGAAAAGGTCTGCACCCACCCGGCAATGACGGCACCCGCTTCGCTATGATGCAACCGTGAGCGCAGGTTCTCTTCGAATACATTCCCTTCACGTCTATCCGGTGAAGTCCTGTCGCGCTGTCGATCTCACCGAGGTACGGATTGGGCCGCGCGGTCTCGAGCATGACCGTCAGTGGTTACTGGTGACGGCTGCCGGTCGCTTTGTGTCGCAGCGGAGCCACCCGACGCTGGCGCTGCTCTTGGCGCAAGCGGACGAGAACGGGGTCTCGCTCACGCATCCTCGGGCCGGTTCGATCAGACTCGATGCACCCGCCTTGATGGGCGCCTCACCCGAGTCGACTCAACGCGTGATGGTGTGGAAGCGCGAAATCGAGGCGATAGACGCGGGCAGTGCAGCCGCTGACTTTGCCAGCGCCGTGATCGGTGAGCCTGCGCGCATCGTTTCAGGGTTCTCAGACCATTTCGCAGATGGATACCCGCTGCTGATCTGCACTCTTGCGTCTCTGGAAGATCTCAATCGTCGTCTGCCCGAGCCACTGCCGATGAGTCGTTTCCGTCCGAACCTGGTGATCGAGGGCGCGGACCCATGGCAGGAGGATCGTATTCGGCAACTTCGTGTGGGCGGTTTACGCTTGAAGCTCGTCAAGGCGTGCACGCGCTGCGTCATGACCGGCATCGATCAGCTGACGGGGAAAAAAGGACTGAGCCCACTGCCGGTGCTGCGAGAGTTCCGCTTCGACGACAATGTGGGTGGCGTGACGTTCGGCTGGAACGCGCGTCTCGAGGGTGGCATCGGCGGCCTGCTCCGCGTGGGCGATGGCGTCGAGGCAGAACATCGATAGGAGTTGACGACATGACCTACGTGATCGACCCGCCCGCCAGACCGTCACTACCCGTGCAGGGCAGAGAGGCTCGCTTTCCTGTACGCCGCGTGTATTGCGTCGGTCGTAACTACGAAGCTCATGCACGCGAGATGGGCGCGGACCCGAGGCGAGAGCCGCCGTTCATCTTCCAGAAGCCCTCCGATGCGGTTGTCAGCGGTGTCACGTCGATACCCTATCCACCGCAGACTCGAAACCTGCATCACGAAATCGAACTCGTGGTGGCGATCGGGAGACGCGGTGTGAACGTATCGGCGGCTGAAGCCGATGCTCTCGTGTTTGGCTATGGGGTCGGCATAGATCTGACGCGACGTGATCTACAGCAGGCCGCCAAAGATGGCGGGAAGCCCTGGGAATGGGGCAAGGCCTTCGACAATTCCGCACCGTGTTCCGCGCTGATGCCCACCGATGTGATCGGCCATCCCGCGTCGGGGCGTATCTGGTTGTCGGTCAATGACGTCATCAAGCAAAATGCAGATATCTCCGAATTGATCTGGTCCGTACCTGAGGTGATTGCATTCATCTCGGCGTCGATGGTCTTGGAGCCGGGAGATCTGATTTTCACGGGCACGCCTGCGGGTGTTGGGCCGCTCGCACCTGCAGATCACATTCAGGGCGGTATCGACGGCATCGGAACCATCGAGGTACGCATCAGTGACAGTGAACATCGTTGATCAGAGCACGCGCATGCGTCTGCACGGCTATTGGAGAAGTTCCGCAGCCTATCGAGTACGCATCGCGGTTCGACTCAAGGGGCTCACTTTCGAAGAGCATTTTCACGCGTTGCCGAAGGCAGAGCATAGACAGGAGACCTTTCTCGCGCTCAATCCGCAAGGGCTGGTGCCTGCATTGGAGACCGCGCAGGGTGTGATCACGCAGTCCACCGCGATCATCGAATATCTTGATGAGATTTTTCCGGAACCACGCTTGTTGCCCGCGGACGCCCATGCTCGAGCCGTGGTACGCGGCATGGCGGGTATCGTCTGTGCCGACATCCATCCGCTCAACAATCTTCGCGTACTCAATTACCTGCGCGCCGAACTCGGAGCCGAGGAGCCGCGTGTCAACCAGTGGGTGGCTCATTGGATCAGCGAGGGCTTTCAGGGCCTTGAAGCGCTGGCTCGGCGTCATTCGTCAGCGCAACGCTTTTGTTTTGGTGATCACGCAACGCTCGCGGATGTCTGCCTCGTCCCGCAAATGTTTAACGCGCGGCGCTTCAAGTGCGCTCTCGATGCGTTCCCGACCCTGGTGGCAATCGATGCGCACTGTCGCAGTCTCGAGGCGTTCCGTCTTGCTGCGCCAGATCTGCAGCCGGATGCCGTGCCTCAATAAAGCTCGAGCAACCTCAAGGCTCGGCGTTGAGAAACTCCTCGATCAGGCCTGCCCAGCGTTCGGGTGCCGCCTCCCACAGGCCATGGCCGAATTCAGCAAGCTCGATATAGCGGGCGTCCGGTCGTAGCGCGATGGCCCGGCCCGTCGCCTCCCATAGATCGTCCTTGGGGCGCATGATCATCAACGGTTGAGTGATCTGCTGCAATGCAGCGGCCATGTCGAAATTGACGATGGCTTTGGCGCCTCGCTCGCGGGCGCCGGGACGCATTTTCTCAGCGTAGGTTCGTAACACACTATCGCGCGACTGCGAGGGCCCGCGCCATTGCCATGAACGACGCCATTCCTCCTTTGCCCAGTCACCGTGCTCATCGAACGGTATGGGCGTTTGCGCACCGAACGAGGCTCGTTCATCGGCGCTAAACACAGGCACTGCAGCCAGTACGACCCGTCGGATTTGCATCGAGGGATCGAGAGCGAGTTGTGACGCAACGGCAGCGCCCGTGTGATATCCGAGCATATCGATGGTGGCTCGCCGATGCCCGAGCGCGCCGATCGCATCCGCGATGGCAAGCGCATAGTCGTCGATCGTTTGCGGATTAGGCGCTGCGTCGGACATGCCGAAGCCGGGCAGATCTAGCGCATAGACGCAACGATCCAGCGCGAGATGGGGCAGGATGGATTCAAAGATTTGCCCTGAATTTGGCACGTGATGCAGGCAGAACAACGGTGGTTGGAGCGTCTCGCTCGGCCGGCATTCACGGAAGTGGATCTGCCCAAAGCGACACGACGCGTAGCCGCGAGAGACGCTGACTCGATCCAGCCGATCACCGGCCGAGGGCATATGCGCGTCGCTGACGTTCAGTTCGTGCGCGCAACGCGGAAGCCGCGCGTGCTGGAGCGCGCGCCGACGGCATCCTCGGTCCGCGCTGTCGCGCGTACGGCATCGGCGCCATCGAACCACGAGCCGCCGCGCACCACGCGGCGATCGCAATCGCCCGAGGTGTCTGCGATACCCGACGACGGTGCATTGCGATAGGTGTCGCTCCAGCAATCGAGGATCCACTCCTCCGCGTTGCCGAAGAGATCATGCACGCCAAACGGATTTGGTTGGAAACTGCCGACCGGTGCGGTGCCCGCATGTCGATCGCGACAATCGAAAGGCATCTCGAGTCCGAGCGTGCCGCGACCGGTGGCGTCTGCCACGTTGGCGTAGCGGCAGGCATCAGCCGGGTTCTCGCCCCAAAAACGATCTCCCTCGGTACCGGCGCGTACCGCATATTCCCACTCCGCTTCGGTGATCAAGCGATAGTTGTGCCCGGTGCGTACGCCCAGCCATTCGGCGTAGGCCTTGGCATCGTCCCAACTGACACAGACCACCGGATCATTTTCGGTTTGTGGAAAACCCGGGCTGTTCCATCCGGCCTGCGCATTAACGCGGAATTTTTTGGCGTTGAAGGTCGCGCAACCGAGTCCGCCTGCACGGCTGGTCTCGCGCACGAAACGAGCGTATTGCGACCAAGTGACCTCGTGCTTGCCGATGGCAAAGGTGCCTGGGATGGTCACCATGCGCGCCGGACCTTCGTTGGGACGGCGTGCTTTGCGGTAATCAGCAAGCCCCATTTCGAACCGACCCGGAGGCACCACCACCATCTCGGGGCAGTCCGGGCAATCCCGAAACACGGCGCCAGCGCCGAGTTGCTGCAGGTCACTGACGTTGCTGCCCGATACAACGGTCGTCTGCGCGGGAGCGGGGTTCGTCGCGGCCGGCGCGTTGGAGCGGTTCGGATTGTTGCCGGCCATGGTCGTGGCAGGCGCGGTCGATCCGCCGCCCTGAATCGAGCGCAGGCGTGCAGTCGCAACGCCGGCGAACAGACCCTGCGGGAATGCCGACAGATAGGCCTGGATTTCCTCCGGATTCTTTGAATCGCGGACCGACTCCCACAACGCGCGATCATCCGTCGGCAAAGCGGCGACCATCATCTGCGGTTGCGCGGCCATCTCTGCAGGACGGTTGCCCGGGCCGCCGGCCACGGCAGGCGTGAAGTAGAACTCGCCTACCGTCTGATCGTAGAGTGCCGGTACTTGTTCATGTCCCACGGACTTAGCAAGCGTTACGACCTCTTGGCGCGTGCGCTTGAGCATTTGATCGACCGGCACCCCGGGGCGCGTCATCTCGCGGAGCAAAACACGCGTGAAGAGCCCGTTCGGATCAGGATCAGCGGGCGTCAAGTAGTCGAGAGCAGTTTGCCCAGCGCCCGCCGAGAACAGAATCATCTGCCCCGTCGCAGCGGTAGTCGGCGCCAGTCCTCGCGTGCCACCGATGCTGCGCGTGCCCACTTTGGGGAAGGGATTGTCGCGGCAGGCGTCGATGATAGCGACCGAGAATCGTACCTTCTGTTCGGCGAGATCATCGAGCACGCGCTGCAGCATGACGGCGTCGTCCTTGACCTGCTCTTCGTTATCCGCCGAGATATTCGTGGGCAGCAGGTAGTTGGCGGCGCCAAGCTGTACGCCGTGCCCCGCGTAGAAGAACACCGCTTCGCTGCCACCGTCGAGGCGAGACTTGAAATCACGCATGGCCTGCCGCAGGGCGCGATCGTCGAGATCCATGCGCAGCAGCACATCGAATCCGAGGTTATCGAGTGCGGCGGCCATGGCTTCGGCGTCCGCACGTGCGTTGCGCAGGCTCGAGACGGTGGCGTAGTTCTGGTTGCCGATGACGAGTGCCACGCGCGACGGGCCCCGCGATTCGGCGGCGCTTTCCGGGGCTGCAGGTGCTGCAGTGGCGGCAACGGCTGCGGCGGGCTCTGCCGCTGCTGACTGTGAGGGTTGCGCGGTCTGAACAGGCTGCGTTGTCTGAGCAGACTGTGCCGGCTGTACCACCGGCGCGCTTGTAGGTGCTGCTGCCACGGACGCGGCCGACATCGCTGCGGCCGGGACAGGTGTGGCCGAAACAGGCGCCGTGGTAGGCATTGCGGGTTCGGCCGCAGACAGAGTTCGCGTGCTTTCAGTCGCAGCGCTCGCGACTGCAGCCGGTGCAGCCGGTGCGGGCGATGCGTCCGCTACTGCGCCTTGAAACCGATCATCGCGCCACAATCCCGATTGCAGGACGCGGCCGCCGGCATCGTAAAGCGTACCCGTACCCCAGCGTTTGCTCTCGCGAAACTCGCCGACGTATTTGGATCCGTCCGGTTGCGTGTCCGAGCCCTGACCCTCGCGCTCATCGCCACGAAATTGTCCGACATAGACGCGGCCACTCGGCCACGTGTAGGTCCCCTGACCGTTCTTCTCGTCGTCACGCCACTCGCCGACGTACTTCATGCCGTTCGAGCTCGTGTAGGTACCGACGCCGTTGAACATGCCGTCGCGAAAATCACCGGCGTAAACGAAATTCTTTTCGGAGGTATAGATGCCCTGGCCGTGGAATTTATCGTCGCGAAACTCGCCGACGTAGCGATCGCCGTTTGGCCAAGTGGCTGTGCCTTGCCCGTTGTATTTCCCGTTGCGGAATTCGCCGACGTACAGCGCGCCCTCTGTCGTCGTGTAGTTGCCGATGCAGTTGTTCCAGCCGACTCGGGAGGTGCCCTTGCAGGAAGGCAGCGGTTTCTTGGCAGTCGACGGGGTTTGGGCATGGATGGGCTGCAGGGTCAGGCACAGCAGCGCGACCCCCCAAAGAACCCGATTCGTCACAAAACGAGAGACCATGTCGAAACTACCGAGATGTGGGCATTGACCAACTGGGCAGTCTGCCCAAAGCGGGTGAATCTTGAAAGGGTGGGCACATCGCCAGCGGTGCCTATAATTCGTCCATGAAATACCTCATTGCGCTCCTTTGGGTGGGTCTTGCCTCCTCGGCTGCCTTGGCTGCAGACCCGGTCAACTTCTGTGCAACCCCTGCCGATGTCGTGCGGGTCAGGGCCGAACTGGCGGATAAGGCTCCTGGGCCCTTGGGCGGACCGGCTCGAAAACTCGGCTTGACCGAGGCGGTGGTGGCGAGTGCCCTGCCGGCTGATCAGGCTCACGGGGTGGCGGCCAGCCACTTTCCCGCGATTTGGAAGAGCCTCGAGCAGTGGCAGGATGCCGTGACTCTTGTCACCAAAGGGGCTGACGTCTTCGAAATTCTGGGTCCGGTCGGCGAGGGATCCCCCTCGACGCGCAGCAAGTTTTTCAACCTCAAGCGCGAGGGTCCTGGATTGGCGGGGCATCTGCGCCCCGACCTCTATTCGGTCATTTACGTGCTCGCGGTGCCCGGCAAGGACGGCGGTCTGCGGGGCGTGAGCTTTCACGCCCAGAGCGGCGAGTCGGTGTTTGCCGTGTTCGTGCCTGGGGAGGGTGCAACGCCGCCGCCCGCGGTGGTCAAGCAATTCGAGGACACTCAGCGACTGATCCGAACTCTCCCGTCGGTGTGTCCGGTCAGGCAGGGTCCTTGACCGGCGCCGGCGTCTGCTGGCGCGCATACAGCTCAAGGCTCGAGTGACTCGGGCCGTAGTCCTCGGTCGGCGCGTGGAGCATGTGCGGGCAATGCTTCTCGGCGTACTCGCGAACGTGGGCGGGTAGCCGCTCAACACTCGGTACGGTCGTCATGGTGGCGTTGTACAGGCAGTGCCCGGGCGCCTGGCCCATCAGCATCCACGGCAGCCACGGCGTGATCCGTTGCCACGTGCCGACGTAGGGGACGGCCGTGAGGGCAGGGTTCTCAAGGTCCGCACGCTTGACGAAGTAGCGCATCATTTCCGACACCTGCGCCCGCGGCCCCGCCGATTCGCGCAGCCAGCGGTCGGGCTGCAGCGGGTTCTTGTAGTTCAAGTGCATGTCGGTGGAGAGCACCAAGGTCTCTCCATCAAGATCCTGCCACGGGAATATCAGCGGGATCTTGCGCAGCGTGCTGGGGTCGCCGCCAAAATCCTCGGGCGCAAGAATCAATGTATCGCTGATCGTGTAGTTGAACGGGTCATTGATGGCGTGCACCACACGCACCTGCTCGCCGGTGAAGGTATTTTTCCATTCGTCGATGATGGACCCCGGCTGTCCGAGGCGTGTGAGCTCCGTGTAGAAGATCACTTCCTTATTGACGCGGCGGATGTTGCCGTCGGGCAGTGGCAGCAGGCGCGTGCAAAGGAACGTCTGGAAGCCGATGAACGGCATGACGGCATGCCCCGGGCGAACGGCCATGATGATGCCACTGCAGTGGCAGATGCGTTCCTTGCTGCTGTCCAGGTCGGCCTGGATACGGGCCCAAGCATCGCGGTTCCAGCGTGGGCGCATGAAATCGATTTGTGTCTCGAACGGAATGATGGCCATCGACGTTACCCCCATTTTTCTCACCGCAGCGTATCTGCCGGTGCAGCGACTCACCGGCACTCCGACCGGTGATTCCACAGCATGGACATGCAGGCTGTCCTGTGTGGCGCCGGTCGAGGATCAGCGGTTGCAATCAAAGCCCATGGCGACGGGGGCATCATGAGCGGGCAGACGATGAAGCGCGGCTACGCCGACGGGCCTTATGGCCAGATCCATTATCACGACAGTGGCGTCGGTCGCCCGCTGATCTTGATTCACCAAGCGCCCATGTCGGCGCGGCAGTACGACAGTGTTTTTGCGGGCTTGATCGCGCGCGGTATTCGGCCGATCGCAATCGACTGCCCAGGCTTCGGCATGTCGGACCCTACGCCCTTCGTACCCCGCATCGAGCAGTGGGCGTGCATCGTGCCTGCGGTGCTCGATCATCTGGGAGTCCGCAACGCCGTGCAGTATGGGCATCACACGGGTGCGCTTGTCGTCACGGAAGTGGAGCAGCAGTTTCCGCAATACGTCGACAAGCTCGTGCTCGGTGGCGTGCTGATCTTGAGCCAGGACGAGCGGGAGTTTTTTGACCAGATCGTCGCGGACGAGCAGAACATGCGGCATCAGGCGGACGGCTCCCATCTCGTCGATGCGTTCAAGTTGCGCTACGACATGTACGGCAAGAACCCCGAACCCGACCCGCAGCTCATCACGCGTTACACCGTCGAGCGCTTCATGGGGCTGGGGCCGTTCTGGCACGGCCATCACGCTGCCTTCGCCTACGACCATGCGGCAGCTTTTATGAAAATCCGTTGCCCAACGATGATCCTTACGAACACGGGCGACCAGATCTACGAGAACGCCAAGCTGGCCCATTCGATGCGACCGGATTTCGCTTTCGTTGCAATCCCAGGCGGGGGAATCGACATCACCGATCAATGCCCCGCCGAGTGGGTTGATGCGATCGATACCTATATCCGACAAGAGTGAGCCGGGTCATTTACGCTCAGTGAACGCCAGATGGCCATCGATGCCAAAGCGCTCGACGCCTACTCGAGAAGTGGCCGATAGTCGGGGCTTGAGTCCTTAGGTCTTCAACCAGGAGAATCGATCATGTCGATCCGTCAGCCGAGTTCATCTCGCCGCAGTCGTAGGCAGTTTGTTGCAACCTCACTCGGCGTGGGAGCCGCCGCAGCCACGGGTCTCGTCATGGCCAAGCCGTCGAGTGCCAAGCGGGTGACGGACGAAGAGCTGCGGGCTCTGTTCAAGGATCCGGTGTGGAATCGTGAGACCACGGCGCGTCTTGAAGGGGACACGGCACCCGGCAAGTTCGTCAACGGCTACGTGACCGGGACGGTCATGGGTGTACGCGACGGGGAGGCGGTCAAGCCGCTGTTCGGTTTTGAGGTGTTCTCGGCGATCCGCGTGGTCAAGCAGCCGAATGGCGATTACCAGCGTATGTGCCGCGAGCTTGTCTTCTACCGTGACCTGCGCACCGGCGAACTCTTGGATACGTGGTTGAACCCGTACACCAATGAGCAGGTTCGTGTCGTCGATGTGGCCAATGACCCGTTCAACTACGTCATTTCCGAGTTCTATCCCGATCCGCCGACCTACGGCGGGCTCAACGCCGTTAAGCCGCCGCGTCGTCCTTTCCTGCGTGATTGGGCCATTCTCAATGAAAACACGGTCATTCTGAGCAGTGATATCCATCTCTACTATCGAAACGCGCTCGACCCTGCAATTTGGAAGCGCGAGTCCTCCGGGCCGATGAATCGCGTCTCGGAACTTTTCCGCTACCAAATTCGTCGCGACGATCTCGTGAACCCTGCGCTCACGCATCTGCCGCACAGTGGAGTGTGGAACCGCATTACCCCATGGTTGCCGTGGATGCTGATGGGGACGACGCCAGGACACATCGTTTATGCCGGCTCGTTCAGCTCGGTCAAGAGTGTTGACGCAGTGCCTGCGGTGGTCCGCAAGCGGGTGCTTGAGCGCTTTCCGCAGTACCAGATTGCTCCTGAGAAGTGGGTGGATCCGAGCCTCTCCAGCCTCGAGAACTACGTGCGCACCCAGAAGCCGGCGCCCGCGAAGGAGTAAATCGTGACCGGGAGTCTTCCGGTACCACGCGTTCCTCCGCTGCCGCGTTCGGAGTTGCCGCCGTTCATGCAGGAGGCCTTCGACCGCGCGCAGCGCACGCGAGGAGATGCGACCTTTGTGCAGGTCATGGGGCATGCTCCCGAGCTGCTCGAGTGGTATGGCGAGTTTTATCAGCGGGTGTTCTACGGTGGTCGCGTACCTGCGCGCACCAAAGAATTGCTTCGTCTTCGACTGTCAACCTTGCACGGCTGCGCGTTCTG
>RGWK01000585.1 GCA_010029775.1 Gammaproteobacteria bacterium | reverse complement strand
GTCGCGCGAGGTGCTGCAAAGCGCCATCGGCCTGCGTGAAGAGGCGCTGCGCTCGAATCTCGCCTATCAGCTGCTCGAGTCTTTGACGACTGAAGTCGGGCCCCGCCTCGCGGGTACGCCCGGCGATCTTGCGGCAGTGGCCTGGTCGCGCCGCAAATTCACTGAGCTCGAGTTCAGCAACATCCGCACGCCCGAGGTCATCGTGCCGCAATGGGTGCGCGGCGAAGCGAGTTTCGATGTGCTCGCACCCTTCCCGCAGCGCATGGTCACGCTCGCACTCGGCGGCAGTGTTGGCACGCCGGACGAAGGGCTGATCGCGCCCATCGTCATGGTGCGCGATGTGCCCGCATTGCAAGCACTGCCCGAAGGCGCCGTGCGCGGCAAGATCGTGTTCTTCAACGGCCGCATGCAACGCACACGCGATGGCAGTGGCTACGGCAAGGCCGTGCGCTCACGCACGGAAGGCCCTTCGGTCGCGGCGTCGCTTGGCGCCGTGGGCGTGGTGATTCGCTCCATCGGCACGAGTAACAACCGCATCGCCCACACCGGCACACTCTCCTACAACATCAGCGCGCCGCGCATTCCGGCTGTGGCCATCTCGAACCCGGATGCAGACAATCTCGAGCGTCAGGTCGCGCAGCTCAAGAACGGCGCCGCGCGCGAAGTGAGCGTGCGCCTGCGCGTGACCGCGCGCGATCTGCCGCAGGTGCGCTCGGCCAATGTGATTGCAGAGATTCCGGGCACCGATCTTGCTCAGGAGATCGTGCTCGTCGGTGCGCACCTCGATTCCTGGGACCCGTCGGTCGGTGCCCAAGATGACGGCGCCGGTGTCGCCATCGCCATGGCAACTGCCAAGCTCGTCGCCAACATGAACCCGAAGCCGCGGCGCACGATCCGCGTGGTGCTGTTTGCGAACGAGGAATTCGGCTTGAGCGGCGCCAACAGTTATCCGGCCGACGAAGGCGATGCCTCGGTCGATCGGCACGCCTTCGCGCTCGAAGCGGATCTCGGTGATGGCC
>RGWK01000584.1 GCA_010029775.1 Gammaproteobacteria bacterium | reverse complement strand
AGCGAGGGGGATTCCGAGCAGGATGTGCTGTACGACGAAGCCGTCAAGATCGTCTTGACCGAGCGCAAGCCCTCGATCTCTTACGTGCAGCGTCGTCTGAAGATCGGCTACAACCGCGCCGCCCGGCTCATCGAAGCCATGGAAACTGCGGGACTCGTCGGTCCGCTGCAGGCCAACGGCGGTCGCGAGATCCTCGTACCTGCACCCGCAGGCGATTGAGCGCAGGATGCAGCGCCGATTTGTCCTGGGTTGGATGCTGCTGTGCTGCGCCTGGCCGCTGCATGCGGTGGCGCAGGACACCGCACTCGATCGTTTTCTCGCAGGGCTCGGCAGTTGGCGGGCAGAGTTCACGCAGACCACGACGGATGCGCGGGGTCGCTCGCGCGGGGCTGAGCAGGGGCGCTTGATCGTGCAGCGACCGGGTCGGTTTCGCTGGGAAACGGGGCCGGTGAGGGCCGCAGAACCGGCGCAGGTCATGGTGGCCGATGGCCGTAATCTTTGGTTCTTCGATCGCGATGTGGAGCAGGTCACGGTCAAGCCTGCGAGCACGGCAATGACCGTCACGCCGGCCACGCTGCTCGCCGGGACGGTGCCGTTGCGCAGCGCCTTTGCCGTGGGTGAGTTACCACGTCGTGAGGGCCTCGACTGGGTCCGCGTGACGCCACTGCGCTCCGATGCGGAGTTTCGCGAAACCCGGCTCGGATTTCGCGGTCTCGAGCTTCGGCGCATGGAGCTCGACGACAAGCTCGGGCAGAAGGTGCTGATCGTGTTCGCGCGCATCGAGCGCAACCCGACCCTCGCCGAGACGGTATTCCGTTTCGATCCACCGCCGGGTGCCGACCTCATCGGCACGCCGGTGCGCTGAGGCGAGGGCGGCATGCGACCGCTGCATTGGGCCCTGTGGTGGGTGCTGGGCGGCGCGTTGTTGTTCGCCTTCATCGTGTACGTGTGTTTACGTCCCTCGAGCGGCATGGCGCCCCTGTTTCCGCAGCTCGATAAACTGCAGCACGCCGGAGCGT
>RGWK01000583.1 GCA_010029775.1 Gammaproteobacteria bacterium | reverse complement strand
ATCGGATGCAGATAAGCGACCGCGGTGCTGCAACGTTGCCCGCCACCCACCGTCATGTCGAAGCGACCAAAACCTTCCTGCTGGAAACCGTTGATATCGTCGGTCAGCGGATAGCCCGCCTCGCGTGCTGCGGCCAGCCACGCCGCATGCAACGGATTTTGCAGCGTCCCATAACGGGTCTGCAGCGGCCCCGAATCGCCTCGATAGTCGTCACCGCCGCTCGCGCGGGTTTCGGCCCGACGGAAATACGGCAGGACGTCGGCATAACCCCAGCCGCGCGCGCCCTCCTGCTGCCACCGCTCGAAATCGAGCGGATTGCCGCGGATGTAGACCATGCCGTTGATCGACGATGATCCGCCCAGCACCTTGCCGCGGGGCGTGTGCAATCGGCGACCATCGAGACCGGGCTCAGGCTCGGTGTGGTAGTACCAGTTGTAGCGGCGCCGGTTCATCGGAATCGCCAGCGCCGAGGGCATGCGGATGAATACCGAGCGATCGGAGCCACCGTACTCCAGCAACAGCACGCGTTGCGTGCCGTCCGCGGTCAGGCGGTTCGCCAGCACACAGCCCGCCGAGCCCGCACCGACGATGATGTAATCGAATTCCTCGTGGCGCATGGAGCGGTCTCAGTACGGCGAGTCGATGTTGCCCTTGGCCACATACACGCTCTTCAGTTGCGTGTAGTACTCCATGGTAATGCGCCCGTTCTCGCGGCCAAAACCCGAGTGCTTGTAGCCACCGAAGGGCAGTTCCATCGGACAAATGTTGTAGTGGTTGATCCAGCAGCTGCCGGCTTGCAGCTTTTCAATCACCCGGTGCGCACGATTCAGATCCTGCGTGAATACGCCGGCCGACAGGCCGAACTGCGTATCGTTGGCACGCCGGATCGCCTCCTCCTCGTCGTCGAACTCGAGAACCATCATCACCGGTCCGAAGATCTCCTCGCGCACGATGCTCATCTCGTCATGACATTGATCGAACACGGTCGGCGTGACGTAGAAGCCGCGGGCGAGTGCGCCC
>RGWK01000582.1 GCA_010029775.1 Gammaproteobacteria bacterium | reverse complement strand
CCCAGCTGGAGGGCGACGCCCAGATGCACGAGCTCACGGATGTCCGCCGCGGTCGGCTCAGCCGTGGCGGGCGGTCTCAACCTCTTCGCCGCCCGCCACGTCACGGCGGCGGTCACCAACGCGGCGAGGAAGATGCTCAGCGCGATGCCGACCGACCCGAATTGATAGATGAACGGCAGTCCGAGCAACAGACCGATCACCGAGGAAGCCATCTGGGTCTTCGCCATGCTGCCGACATGGCCGCCGGCCTGCAGCAAGGCCGACCACATGCCGGTGACGACGAGGCACGGGACGGCGAGACCGGCGATCAGCAGCTCGAGGGCGTAGCGCTGGCTCTCAAAGGTGAGCTGCCCGATGGGCAGGACGAGCAAGAGCATCGCGCCGGAACCGATCCAAGCGAGCCTGCGCCCAAACTTCCGGACGGCGGCGACCTTGCGCGCCCGCTCCGACTCCGGCGCCCCCGCGACGGTTCGCACCGCCGACGTCCCCAACCCCCAGCCGGCGACGGTGGACAGGTTGGCGTTGAACGCGTTGAAGACGCCCATGAGCCCGATGCCGGCCGGACCGATGAGCACGGCGATTAGCTTGGAGCGCAGGAAGGCCATCGCCAGCGTCACGGCCTGAGCTCCGCCCATGAGGGCGCTGGAGCGAAGGATGCGGGCGAAGGGCATACGAGGAAGATATGGGCGGTTAGCGGTTGGCGGTTGGGAGCACCAAGAACCGGAGAAGAGGGTGATCTGCTGGCAGGGTGAACTGCTGCGAAGCAGAGACCGCGGAGCAAAAGGTCGTGCAAAGGTGCAAAAGTGAAATCAACCCGACACGGAGGCGACGTACGCCGCGAAGAATTTGCGGCGGTATTCGGCCCAGGTGTGCCGCTCGGCTTCGCGGCGGGCGGCTTGGCCCATCACAAAGAGCTCGTCGCGGTACGTGAGCGCCCAGACAAGTTCCTGCTCGATCGCGGCCGTGCTGCCCGGCTCGATGAGCAAGCCGTTCTGGCGATGCGTGATGAAGTCGGCTCCG
>RGWK01000581.1 GCA_010029775.1 Gammaproteobacteria bacterium | reverse complement strand
AAAACATCCAAACGTAAAACATCAAAACAATGGAAACCAGCTGGATTTGGGCTAACCTAATAAATACTCGTGCAAAATATACTTGCACTTACAAGGAGAATAAACAATGACTGATCGCGTAAATGGATCTACATTTGCAGGTGAGTTCCTAACTGGCAACATGGATTTCTTCACTCTGTTGACAATCGTGCCAGTTGCACAAACAAATGTAACAACACCGGTTGTGGATCTACCCAGCTATCAAACTTATGCCAGCACTGGCGTGTGGACAACTGTAACTGTTACAGACAGCACTGGAACAGCCACAAGCTATGCAACACTAAACGCATATTTAGATGCTTTTTACAAGCAACTGAACTTGGACAACTTGATCCGCACATTTGCCGGCCGTGCTAACCCTGTTGCTATCAGTGTTAATAGCATAAGCGGTAACATTCCCGGCACAAGCACACCTATCAATGCTGGTAACGCATCTACAAGTGCATCAACTTTGTGGGCATACTATCAGTTGTACAATAATATTGCCACTCCAACGGCTCTATTTGGTAGCTTGTATGAAACAGGCAAAACTTTTTACAGTGTACATGTTGCAACTGAAAAATCACTGCTATGGACAACTGGCAACGTCAGCAACTATAGCACTACTCTTGCATCTGACAATACAAATGCTCAAGGTTATAACATCTTGGCAAGTAACAGCCTGTATCAAGGGTTGGATGGACTTACTGCTTATGACTTGCAAAGCTCCCAAGTTCTTTCAGGGTCCAGTAACTCAAGCTCAGCTGCTACCAACAGTCCTTGGGTAGCAAAAAACACTGTAGCTCCTTATGTAAACACATGGAGCACAAGCAGTGCAACACTAACAAATACATTGGCTGCACAGGGCTTTGTATTAAACACTGTGGGCGTCTAACAGCTTTACACTTGGAGAAAAGGGCGCAGTTGCGCCCTTTTTTCTTGATGTCAAGTTCACTAACTAAATACTTGACGTTTTGGGATATATGTTATGACACAAACAGA
>RGWK01000059.1 GCA_010029775.1 Gammaproteobacteria bacterium | reverse complement strand
ATGGCGAGCGTGAGCGCGGGAAAGTCGTGACCCTTGGCCACCATCTGCGTGCCGACCAGAATGCGTGCGGCGCCGCTCGCCACGCTGGCGACGACGGCATGCAGATCTTCGTTGCGGCGGATGACGTCGCGGTCGAGACGTGCAATGCCCACGCCGGGAAAGGTCTCGGTGAGCACCTCCTCGATACGTTCGGTGCCCTGGCCCACGGTCTTCACGGCGTAGCCGCATTGCGGGCATTGTCGGGGCAGGCTGCGGTCGGCGCCGCAGTGGTGGCAGCGCAAGCGGTCGGCTTGGCGATAGACCGTCATGCGCGCATCGCAGGCGAGGCAGGGCGCCACCCAGCCGCAGGCGGTGCAGGCGAGAGTGGGCGCATAGCCGCGCCGGTTGATGTACACCAGTACCTGTCCGTCCGCGGCCAGATGGCGCTCGATGCTGCGCACCGCAGTGGTGGAGAGGCCTGCGTGCATCGACTCGCCGCGCACGTCGAGCAGGCGCAGTGTCGGCGGCTGCGCGGCCGCGGTGCGCTGCGGCAGCGACAGGCGGGTCAAGCGACCCGTGGCGGCGTTGTGCAACGACTCGAGCGATGGTGTGGCCGAGCCGAGCACGATGGGCAAGCCTTCGCGCTGCGCACGCACCAGCGCGAGATCCCGCGCCGAGTAGCGAAAGCCGCCCTCCTGCTGCTTGAAGGAGGCGTCGTGCTCCTCATCGACGATCACGAGTCCCAACTGCGGCACCGGCGCAAACACCGCCGAGCGGGTGCCGATCACGATGTCCGCCGATCCGGCATGCGTGCTGCGCCACGCGGCGAGGCGCTCGGTATCGGTGAGCCCTGAGTGCAGCACGGCGAGCGTCGCCTGCGGGAAACGGGCCGCGAAGCGCCCGACGAGTTGCGGCGTCAGACCGATTTCGGGCACGAGCACGAGAACGCGACGTTGCCGCGCCAACTGCCGTGCCGTCAGGCGCAAATACACCTCCGTCTTGCCGCTACCGGTGATGCCATGCAACAGCCAGGCATGGAAGCCGCCATCGTCCGCCGCCGTGATGGCCTGCAATGCGGCCCGCTGGCCTTCGGTGGGTTCCGGTTGAGCGACGGCGAGTTCGCTGAGGGGTGCGGTCTGCGCCACGACCACGGTGCGTTCGCCGCGCAGCGCCCAGCCGCGCTCGCGCAGTGCCTTCGCCGCTTCCCGCCAACCGGGGCTCACGAGATCGAGCGCTGCAGCGCTCCAGCCGTCTTCGCGCCCATCCGGGGCGGCTTGAGCCAGCCGCTCGAGCACTGCGCGCTGCCGTGGTGCGCGGCGGGGTTCACCGCCGGCGAGTGCCTCGCGCCCGGCCTCAGTGACCCTCCAGCACTCCTCGAGAGCCTGAAGCGAGGCCCCCTCGCGCAGCAGCTTGGGCAGGGCCGTCGCGATGACTTCACCCAAGGGGTGGTGGTAGTAGTCGGCGGCCCATTGCAGGGTCTGCAGCAAGGCGAGGCCAAAGCTTGGCTCACGATCGATTACCGATGAAATACGTTTTAGTTTCGAGGTTTCGACACTTGATTGATCAACCAGTGAAACAACGATGCCCACCCGCAGCCGAGTGCCGAAAGGAACCCAGACCCGCATCCCGACCTCGATGCGGGTTGCCGGGGGCAGGTAATCGAAGCTCCGGCGCAGCGGCGAATCGAGGACAACGCGCACGATCAGGTTTGGAACGACCGGGGCGTCCGCAGGCTCGGCCGTGGGGGTCGACGTCATGGTGTGAAGTTGTCCACAGAGCGTGTGGATAACATTGTGGACAGACGGGTTTTCAAGCCAAATTCCCAGCGATTTTCCGCAGATTCGTGTGGGCCTGGTCAAGAATTGACCACTGACGAACGAATCCTTTCAAATCAATATCTTGGCGCTTGGCCCGGTCGCCGAGCGCCCGCTTTACGACAGTTTTGTGACTTGTTTTCTGCAGCACTGTGCGTAAGTGCCTGATTTATCGTTGATCCGTTTCAGCCTTGGCCTCGGCCGTCTGCGCGGCCTCGCTGCGATTTTCCCGCCAGGCCACATAAACCCCCGCTGCGATCACCAGCCCCGCGCCCCACAGCATGGTGCCGTTCGGCAGTACAGTCCAG
The DNA here is from genome assembly GCA_010029775.1 of Gammaproteobacteria bacterium. Taxonomy (GTDB): domain Bacteria; phylum Pseudomonadota; class Gammaproteobacteria; order Steroidobacterales; family Steroidobacteraceae; genus UBA964. Next base: position 8,085 of record RGWK01000059.1, on the reverse strand, counting down.
ACAGCCCAGTCGATCAAGATGCCCCACAGGATGGCCGTGTACTCGATGGGTGCCACCACGGCCGCCGGGGAGTGTCGAAACGCTTCAGTGATGTAGTGCTGGCCCACCCAGCCGAGGCCGCCTGCGGCTACAAGTAGCCCCCAGTCGGTGCTGCGAATGCCGACCCATCCGGCCGCGGCGAGCGTCCCGGCGATCAGCAGTACGACGACGAGGTAGGTGCACACCATGCTGCTCGAGGTCTCGGTTCGGGCGAGCACCCGACCCGTCAGTACGACGAAGGCGTAACACAGGGCTGAAATGGCCGCAGCGATGCCCGTCCACAGCGACATGCCGTCGGGCCGAGGCTGCAGGATGACGAGCACGCCGACGAAGCCGATCACGATGGCCAGCCATCGACCGGCATCGACCTTTTCCGCAAGCCACCAGGCTGCGAGGGCGGCGACCAACAGCGGGGCGGCCATGTACACCGAATAGACCGAGGCCAGCGACGCATGCCGCAGGGCGTAGACGAACGTGATCAGCATCACCACGCCGAGCCCCGCGCGCAGCAAGTGGAAACCAAGGCGCGAGGGTTTAAGGTCGCTCAGCCGTCCTGCCCAGATCAGGGGCAGAAACACGAACGGCAGGGAGGCCGCGGCGCGCATCGCCGTGACCTGCAAGGGGGGGTAATACGCCGCGAAGACTTTCAACAGCGCATCCATGAGTGAGAACGCAGCGACGGCGACGAACATCGCCAGCACGCCGCGGGCGCTGCCGGATTTCATGCCGCGAGACTATACGGGAAACGCCAGACGACCAAATGAGCGCGGATGAAGGCAGTCAAAAACGCTGGGGTGAAATGCCTAATATCGTTGAATATCGATATTTATAGGCGTTCAATACAGTCTGGTTGCAAAGTAGTCTCATTGCGAAGAAAGGTTACGTCAAAAGAAAGGGGAACGGAGTTTCGGTCCGTTGTCCCATCCGAAACCTAATAACGATTCATTCCTCTGCGGACTAACATGAACCTAGTAGCTCCGACTCCGCTTCAGACCCTGCGCCACGTCAGTCTCGCCCCGGCTTTGCTGATCGCCGCGCAGCATGCCAACCCCTCCATTTCCGAGCTGGTTATGACCTACCGGTTGAACGGTCTCGGCGGGGATCGGGCCTGCCGCAAGCTCATCCACCGCATGCACCGGCTGAATCTGCTGCAGGTCGATCGCGGCGGGCGGGACGACCGGCGTGAGAAGTCGGTACGCCTCACCGACGAGGCCCGCGAATTTCTGCGCGAGCTACGAGACCACCTGCACTCGCTCGGGGTCTAACCTCCCGGTCGGTTGACCCGTTTAGGGTTCATCCACGGTGAAGCCCCGCGCGCGCATCTGCGCGAGCACGCCGTTGCGTTTATACAGTTCGTCGATCGGCACGATGGCCAGCGTCACCGCGTGGGTGTCGAGCGCCTTCACCGCGAGGTTCAACCAGGCGTTGTCGAATCGCTGACGGATCTCGGCGAGTTTCGGCGCCATGGTCAACGCACTCCAGCAGGCATCCTGTTGATCCGCCGAGGCGGCTGAGCGCCAGGCATCAATATCGCCAACGGCCCACGCCTCGGCGCGGTTGCGCGCCGTGGCCAGATCCGTCTCGAGCCGATCGAGTGTTGAGCGCATACAGGCAATCTCGGCCTCGCGCGGGATCTGCGCCACATCCGCCAGCGCGCCCTGCGGGTCATCAATGCGCACTTGCGGCTCCACGATCGGTACCTTGCGGGACTTGGCGAGCTTGGTGACCGTTTTGCTGATGTCGTTGCGGTTGGTGAGACCGCTGCGCGAAATGGCCTCGCTCCACAGCTCGCCGGCGGCGAGGGCGGGCCGCCGCTTGAGCATGTCGCGTTTGTTCGGTGCGTATTTCTGCCGCAGCGCGTCGAAGCGGCCGTAGAGTTGCGGCGGCAGCACCTCCTGCAGCGTCTGCCGCTCCTCGTTGCCACGCAACTTGCGGTACTGCATGTAGAGGCGCACCGCCTTGATGGGACCGATATCGGCCGAGACATCGAAGCCCGCCGGAATGAACTGCTGGGCACGGCTCAATACGTTTTCAACTTCTCGCGAGCGCCAGGTCATTTTCTTCGGCAGCGGACTCAGGGTGCCGAGGATGTAGAGGGTGTTGTCGCCGTTGCGCACCTTCCAGAGTCCCGGGCCGGCACGCTCACCAATGATGGTGACCTCCTCGATCACCTCCCCAACGACGACTGGCTCGCCGGCCGTTGTCGTGGCCGGCGTCGCAGTCGCCCGCAGCGCAGCACTGGCGAGCGCCACGGCGAGCAGCCCCATCGCAACAATTCTGTAACGCGACGATCGGAACTTTGCGGCTGAACTCATGTCGTGTTGCTCCGTGACGGCTTGCTCCCGTATCTTACGGTACCGATGTCGATTCGCGATCCTGACGACTTCCATATCGTGGCGCAGCCCGCAGAGGGCATTTCACTGCAGCAGCCGGTGTTGCGCACCGACGTCGCGGGCATGCCGCTCGAATGGATCGACTACCGCGAGGCGGCGCGCCTGTATCATCAGCAGCAGATCGCCTACACCTGCGGCACGCCGATCTTCCGTCTTTACGGTGGTACGAACGCCGTGACGGGCGAGCGTACGGTGCTCGAGGTCAACTCCATCGTCGCCACGGTGGGGCAGAGTGGCAACCCGGGTCATTTACGGCAGGACTATGTGCCGCCGCTCAATAACCAGACCTTGTTTCGGCGCGATGCTTTTCTTTGTCTCTACTGCGGCCAGCGGTTCGCCAGTCGCGACTTGTCACGCGACCATGTGCGTCCCTTCAGCCAGGGCGGTCGGGACGTGTGGACCAACGTGGTCACCGCCTGTCGTCGGTGCAACAACTTCAAGGCCTGGCGAACTCCGGAGCAGGCGAAGATGCAGTTGCTCGCGGTGCCCTTCACGCCGACCTACGCCGAGTACATATTCCTCAAGGGGCGTCGGGTGCTCATCGACCAGATGGAGTACCTGCTTGCACACTTTCCGCGCAGTAGTCCCCTGCACGGGCGCATTCGCCAGCTGATGTCCTGAGCGCGCGTGCGGGCTCAGGCTCGCTCCAGCGCATGGCGTGCACCTCAGTGCCCTGCTGCCATGCGACCTGCACGCTGCCATCGCTCCGACCCGCAATCACCGGCAACTGCAGCGCCGTGCCTGGCGGACCGGTGATTTCGTGGATCGGCCCATAGCTTGCGCCGAGATCGGATGAGGTGCGGGTGAACACGCGGCGTACGCCATCGGCCAACTTGGCGTGCCAGAAAAGGTGGATCATCTTGCCGGCGACGGCGACCACCGGTGCATCCGACACCACAGCGTCCGGGTGAGTCGCTACCGGCGTTGACCAGTTGCGTCCGCCGTCGGTGGAGCGGGCGACGTAAGCCCCGGGCTTCGACTCACCGCCGCTGAAGAACGTGGCGAGTACCACGCCCTCGGCGGCGGCGACACTCGTTGCCTTGAGCGGGCAGCCCTCGATTTCCCAGCGCTGCGCGGTGATGCGTTGCCGCGGCGAGAACGTCTTGCCGCCGTCGGCGGACACCATGAGTACGCTGTCGCGGAACTTGCCGTCGACTTGGCGCGAGCCGACATACAGTCGACCATCGTCCGCGGCGAACGCCGTCAACTGGCAGCATGGGCAGACATCCGCCGGCAGAATTTCCCGATCCGCTTCGAAGCTCCGTCCGTCGTTGCGCGAGACCGCCATGAATACCTTGCCCGAGTCGCCTTCCTTGGCCATGTCGCGTGTGTCGATCCACAGCGCGTAAACGTTGCCGCGGCCGTCGGTCGTGAGTGTGCCGAACACGTGTGCGTGGGTGAGGCCGCCGTGCACGAAATCGCTCGCATCAGTGCTCGCCATCGTGTTGAGCCGTTGCGGACGCGCGAAGCTGCGGCCCCCGTCGGTGGATCTTGAATACATCGCCACAGCTTCCGGTTTGCCGTTGACCGGATTGACGTCGTTACCCGCGTAGAACACGTGCACCGTGCCGTTGCGCCCTACCACAACGCGCGGTTTGCTGACCGAGAAACCCCACACGTCACCGGATGTGGTGTTCAGTCGCACTGGTGACGAGTAGCTTTGGCCTCCATCGCTCGAGCGTGCATACAACAAATTGGTGGCTGCCACGTGCGAGTGGCCGTACTTCGAGTGATCGTGGGCAGGCGCTGCCGTGTTTTCGTCGATCCAGACGACGTGTACGACTCCATCGGGACCCAGTGCAATTTCCGGGCTCTGCGCCTTGTGGTCAGCCTCGCTGACCCGCACGGCTGCATCCGCCGATGTCGGTGCCGCCCAAGACAGCAGCGGCAGCAGAGCGAGCAACACGCCGAAAAACTTGTATTTCATGGCAGGACTCCGTGGCTACAATCGTGGGGTGCTGTACCTTATCGACGCGTCAGTCTATGTATTCCGTGCCTACTACTCGATGCCGCCCGACATGCTTGACCGCGAGGGGAACGCCGCCCACGCGCTGTTCGGTTTCGCCCGTTTTCTCGGCGATCTGATCGAGCGGGCCAAGCCGCGTTACCTTGCCGTCGCCTTCGACGAGAGTCTCGAGACCTCGTTTCGCAATCGCATCGACCCGGCCTACAAGGCCAATCGGGAGCCGGCTCCGGCGGATCTCAAACTGCAGTTCGAGCGCTGCAGGGAGTTTTGCGAGCACCTAGGTGTGGCGCATTTCGGCAGCGGCGAATATGAAGCCGACGACATTATCGGTACCCTGCACGCGCGGTTCCGGCGCGAGGGCCTGCCGGCAACGCTCGTCACCCGCGACAAGGATCTGGCCCAGCTCGTGCGCGAAGGCGACGTGTACTGGAACTACACCGATAATTTGCGTCTGCAGCACCATGAGATCGAGGCGCACTTCGGCGTTGCACCCGAACGATACGCCGACTATCTGGCGCTGACCGGCGATGCGGTGGACAACATCAAGGGCGTGCCTGGCGTCGGACCCAAAACGGCCGCAGTGCTGCTCAAGGAGTTCGCCTCGCTGGAGGAGCTGTACGACAACCTCGGCGACGTGCCCCGCTTGCCGATCCGCGGCGCAGCCAAACTGCCGCAGCGTCTCGAGACTCACCGCGATCAGGCGTTTCTTGCGCGGCGACTCACCGAGATCGCGCGCGACATGCCGTTGTCTGCAGATCGCGACAGTCTGCGGCCGCGCAAACCCGATCTGGCATCGCTCGAGCTGTTCTTTGATCGGCACAACTTCGGACCCATGCTGCGGCGGCAAAGCCTGCGCCTCGCTGAACTTGCGAATGCCACGGAGCGGCCTGCTGCATGAACTGGCGTCATGCACTGCCGAAGTACTGGCTGATCTGGATGGCGCTGCTGCTACTGCGCAGTTTTGCGCGGCGCGACTACCCGACCTTGCTTCGGTGGGGTCGTGCGCTCGGTCGATTCGCCAGGCGTCTGCCGTTGCCGCAGCACCATGTTGTCCGTCGCAATCTCGAGTTGTGTCTGCCCGAGCTGGATGTCACCGCTCGCGAACGCCTGTTGGGCGCGCACTTCGAAGAGGCGGGCATCAGCGTGACCGAGACCGCGCTCGCCTGGTTCGCGCCACCCGAGCGCTTGTTGCAACTCGTCCGGTTCGAAGGTCTTGAGGAGGTCGATCGTCTGGTCGCGAGCGGGCGAGGCGTGATCCTGCTGGCCGCTCACTTCACCACCCTCGAAATCGGCGCGCGCTTCGCTACGGCGGCGCGTCACGTACACGCCGTGTACAAGCCCTCGCGAAACTCGCTGGTCAGTGAGTTTTTTCGTCGCTATCGCGGTGCCGTCTCGGCGGGGATGATCGCAAGCGACGACATTCGCAGCATGGTCCGCGTGCTCAAGGCGGGTGGTGTGGTGTGGTACGCACCAGATCAGGCGTTCCGCGGCAAGGGCGCGGAGATGGTGCCGTTTTTCGGCATTCCGGTAGCCACCAATACCGCGACTTCGCGGCTTGAGCGGTTGACGGGTGCTGCCGTGCTCCCGTATTTCGTCGAGCGTTTGCCGGGCGATGCAGGGTATGTGGTGCGCATCGGAGCGGGCCACGTCACCGACACGGTGCACTACCATGCGCTCATCGAGCGTGAGGCGCGACGCTTGCCTTCGCAATATCTTTGGCTGCATAAGCGCCTGAAGAACATCGACATGAGCGCGCCCGATTACTACAAGTGACGTCGCAACCATTGAGTCGAGCATCATGAGCAACGACAGCACCGCTACGCCGACAACCATTTCCTCCGTGCTTAACGAGCAGCGACTGTTCTCGCCGCCGCGGAAGTTCACCGAGGCTGCCCGCATCAAGGCGGCCGATCTTGCCGCCTTGCATCGCCGCGCCGATGCCGATCCGGTTGGCTACTGGGCGGACCTTGCGCGTGCCGAGATCGCCTGGCGAAAACTCTTCACGCAAACGCTCGATGAATCGGCGGCGCCAAATTACCGCTGGTTCGCCGATGGCGAACTCAACGTGTCCTGGAACTGTCTCGACGTGCATCTGGCCGAGCACGGACATCGCACCGCCATCATTTTCGAAGGCGAGCCCGGTGATGTGCGTGAACTCAGTTACCGGCAACTGCATGCCGAGGTGTGTCGTTTTGCCAACGCACTCAAGGCGCGCGGCATCCGTCGCGGCGATCGAGTGGTTATCTACATGCCGCTTGTGCCCGAAGCAGTGGTAGCGATGCAGGCCTGTGCCCGCATCGGTGCCATTCATTCGGTGGTGTTCGGCGGCTTCTCCGCGCTCTCGCTGAAGGATCGAATCGAAGATGCCGGTGCGCGCTGCGTGATCACGGCCGATGGCGGACGACGCGGCGGCCATATCGTCGAACTGAAGGCGGCCACCGACAAGGCGCTCGCCGAGGGTTGCTCGAGTGTCGAGACCGTCTTCGTGCTGCGTCGAACCGGTGAGCCCGTGACCATGCAACCCGGGCGTGATGTCTGGTGGGATGACGCCATCGCCGACCAACCCGCCGCCTGCGAGCCGGAGTGGGTGGATGCGGAGCATCCGTTGTTTCTGTTGTATACGTCGGGTTCCACCGGCCGACCGAAGGGCATCCAGCACGCCAGCGCAGGTTATCTGCTCAATGCCAAGCTGACCAACCGCTGGGTGTTCGATTTGCATCACGACGATGTCTTCTGGTGCACCGCGGATGTCGGCTGGATCACCGGGCACAGCTACGTGGCTTACGGTCCGCTGGCTGCGGGCGCCACCATCGTGATGTACGAAGGCGCGCCCACCTATCCGGATGGTGCGCGGTTCTGGCGCATGTGCGAGCAGCACGGGGTTACCGTGTTCTACACGGCACCGACGGCCATTCGCGCTCTAATGAAGCTCGGCGAAGAGTTGCCGGCGCGGCATGATTTGTCCAAGTTGCGTTTGCTCGGCAGTGTCGGCGAGCCGATCAATCCCGAGGCTTGGATGTGGTACCACCGAGTCATCGGCAAGGAACGCTGCCCGATCGTCGACACCTGGTGGCAAACCGAGACCGGTGCGATCCTCATTTCGCCGATCCCCGGCGTCACGGCCACTAAGCCCGGCTCCTGCACGCGACCGTTGCCCGGAATCTTTGCCGATATCGTCGATGACGAAGGGCACAGCGTCACGACGCCCGGTGCGGGCGGTTATCTCGTGATTCGCAAGCCCTGGCCCTCGATGTTGCGCACGATCTGGGGTGACAACGAGCGCTACCTGAAGACGTACTGGGAGAAATTCCACAACCGCTTCTACGTCGCTGGCGACAGCGCGCACCGCGATGCCGACGGTTACTTCTGGATCATGGGCCGCATCGACGATGTGTTGAACGTCGCGGGACATCGCCTCGGCACGATGGAAATCGAATCTGCTCTTGTCGCGCATCCGCGCATCGCTGAGGCCGCGGTCGTTGGTCGCCAACACGAGATCAAGGGCGAGTCGGTATTCGCCTTCGTCGTCTGTCGCGGCGCACGCCCGACGGGCGATACCGGTGCGTTCGAGCGCGAACTGCGCGATTGGGTGGCCGAGCAGTTGGGCGCTATCGCCAAACCAGACGATATCCGCTTCGCCGATAACCTGCCGAAGACTCGCTCCGGCAAGATCATGCGTCGTCTGCT